>NZ_JBMOWQ010000110.1:0-1558 GCF_049310485.1 Pseudomonas sp. GZD-209 | reverse complement strand
CCCCGCGATGCGCCAACCGGGCATAGCCCTCCCCTTTGCTTTTGCGGCTTCAGCCGCTACATTGGATCCCCTGTGCCAGCAAAAGCTGGCACTTTTTTTCTTACTTTTCAGCAGACGGACCCCGTAAAACTCCATCATGGACCCTTCCCCTGGTATCAGCCTCACCTCGTTGTTCGCCGATTTCGGCATGATTCTCTTTGCCTTGTTCCTGGTGCTGCTCAACGGCTTCTTCGTTGCCGCCGAGTTCGCCATGGTCAAGCTGCGCTCCACCCGCGTCGAGTCCATCGCCGAGCTGCATGGCTGGCGTGGCAGCATCCTGCGCAAGGTACACAACCAGCTCGACGCCTATCTGTCGGCCTGCCAGCTGGGCATCACCCTGGCTTCGCTGGGCCTGGGCTGGGTCGGCGAGCCGGCGTTCGCCCACCTGCTCGAACCGCTGCTGGCCTACTTCGGCGTCGACTCTCCCGAACTGATCAAGGGCATCTCGTTCTTCGTCGCGTTCTTCGTCATCTCCTACCTGCACATCGTGGTCGGCGAGCTGGCGCCCAAGTCCTGGGCGATCCGCAAACCCGAGCTGCTGTCGCTGTGGACGGCGGTGCCGCTGTACCTGTTCTACTGGGCGATGTACCCGGCCATCTACCTGCTCAACGCCAGCGCCAACACCATCCTGCGCATCGCTGGGCAAGGCGAGCCCGGCCCGCACCACGAGCACCACTACAGCCGCGAGGAGCTCAAGCTGATCCTGCACTCCAGCCGCGGCCAGGACCCGAGCGACCAGGGCATGCGCGTGCTGGCCTCGGCAGTGGAGATGGGCGAGCTGGAAGTGGTCGACTGGGCCAACTCGCGCGAGGACATGGTCAGCATCGACGCCCATGCCCCGCTCAAGGACATCCTCGCGCTGCTGCGCCGGCACAAGTTCAGCCGCTACCCGGTGTACGACGCCGAGCGCGAAGAGTTCACCGGCCTGCTGCACATCAAGGACCTGCTGCTGGAGCTGGCCGAGCTGGACCACCTGCCGCAGACCGTCGACCTGGACGACCTGGCCCGGCCGCTGGAGCGGGTGTCCCGGCACATGCCGCTGTCGCAACTGCTCGAGCAGTTCCGCAAGGGCGGCGCGCACTTCGTGCTGGTCGAGGAGGCCGACGGCAAGGTGATCGGCTACCTGACCATGGAAGACGTGCTGGAAGTGCTGGTGGGCGACATTCAGGACGAACACCGCAAGACCGAACGCGGCATCCTCGCCTACCAGCCCGGAAAGCTGCTGGTACGGGGCGATACGCCGCTGTTCAAGGTCGAGCGGCTGCTGGGGATCGACCTCGATCACATCGAGGCGGAAACCCTTGCCGGCTTGATCTACGAGACCCTCAAGCGCGTGCCTGAGGAAGAGGAAGTGCTGGAGGTCGAAGGCCTGCGCATCATCATCAAGAAGATGAAAGGGCCGAAGATCGTGTTGGCCAAGGTGCTCAAGCTGGATTGATCAGCATCTGCAACCTGTCGGGGGGGGGGGGGGGGGGGTCCAGCCGTGACATGCCGGGATCTGGGGAGGAGGGGCTTTCGC
>NZ_JBMOWQ010000109.1:0-12605 GCF_049310485.1 Pseudomonas sp. GZD-209 | reverse complement strand
GGGACACTCCACCCCTCTTCCTTTTGGTGTGGCGGGTGTGGGAGCGGGCTTGCCCCGCGATGTTTTCAGGGGTTGCCTGCGGTGAAATCCGGCATCCCGCCAATCGGCCGGTCGAACTGATAGGGGATCGACTCCAACGCCAGCCCCACGTTGCGCTGCACCACGAAATGCAGATGCGGCCCACTGCTGTTGCCGGTATTGCCCGACTTGGCCAGCGCCTGCCCCACCACCACCTGCTGCCCCTCCGCCACCACCACCGAACCGCGCATCAGGTGCAGGTAGACGCCCATGGTGCCGTCCGGGTGCAGGATGCGCACGAAGTTGCCCGCCGGGTTGCTACCACGCCCGGTCTGGCTGTTCTCGATCCGGACCACCACCCCGCCCCTGGCCGCGATGATCGGCGTGCCCTCGGGCATGGCGATATCGATGGCGTAGCGCCCCTTCGGGCCGAAATGGCTGAAGCGCCCATTGGGCCCCTGGCTGATGCGAAACGGCCCGCCCTTCCACGGGAAGGGGTAGCGATAGCCCTGGGTACGCTGGATGGGATCGCCCATGGCGTATTCGAACTTGCTGACGTATTTCAACGGCCCGCTGGGTGCGGCCAGTATGACGCTGAGCATCTGGGTCGAACGCGCGGGCACCACACGCCTGATCAGGCGCGGGGCATTGCCGCCGAAGGCATTGGCCAGGCCATTCAGGCGCAGTTCGACCTCCATGGGCACATGCAGCTCGTTACGCGCCACGAAACGCACGCCGCCACGGAATGCCTCGGTCTGCAGGCGCACCTGGCCATCAAGGCGCTCGACCATGGGCTCGTGAACGATCAAGGGTTTTGCCCCTGGGCTGGGGCTTTCGGAATAAGAGACCACACCGAAATCGTCGGTGGTCTTGTAGACGGTCATGCCCAGGCTCGACGCCGAGGCCGTGAGCAAGGCACAGAACAGCAGCAGGCGGGCGGGCGGCATGATAGTGGCTTTTTGACAGTGGAGTTCTGTCGAAGCCTAGCAGCCGATTTCAAGACGAGTTGCTACAGCTGGTCGGAAGACATGAGCTCACACCGACCTGTAGGAGCGGCCTTGTGCCGCGAAAGGGCTGCGCAGCAGCCCCAGATCTTGACCAGTGGCAAAGATCATTGGGGCCGCTTTGCGGCCCTTTCGCGACGCAAGGCCGCTCCTACAGGGGCCTTGTCGTCGGCAGGTCAGGCGCCGGGCGTGAAGTGCTTCTGCGCAGTGCCACGGGCAATCAGCCGCGACAGGTAATCGAGCTTCTGCGCATCCTGATCGACGAACTTGAAGTTCAATTGCAGCCAGTCGCTGTCCGGCTTCGGCTCCAGCGCCGCAACGGCGTGCAGGTAGCCGTTCAGCCGCGCCACTTCGGCGTTCTCGCCTTGCTCAAGGTCGAGCACCGCACCTTCGAGCACCTGCGGCAGGTTGGCGCTGCGACGCACCACCAGCAACGCCTCCTTCAGGCTCAGGGCCTTGATCACGCAAGGTTGCGGACCGCTGGCCAGGCGCAGCTGACCCTGCCCGCGGCCGGTCGGTGCTGCAGCTGCGGCCGCTTTCGGCGCAGGGGCATTGATCAACGGCTTGGCGGCCGTTGCAGCTGGCGCGGCAGGGGCGGCTACCTTGGCGGCTTCCGGGCGGCCCCCGGTCAGGGCGCTGAGCGAATCGTTGGCAAATGCCGAGTTGACCCGCGCCGGCCCACTCGCCATCAGGCTGTCGAGCTTGCCGATCTTGGTCAGCGACTTTTTCACCTTGGTCAGCAGCTGTTCGTTGGTGAACGGCTTGCCGACAAAATCGGAGACGCCGGCCTGGATGGCCTGGATCACGTTCTCCTTGTCACCACGGCTGGTCACCATGATGAACTGCATGGTCTTCATTTCTTCCTGCTGGCGGCACCAGCTCAGCAGCTCGAGGCCGGACATCTCCGGCATCTCCCAGTCGCACAGGACCAGGTCGAAACGCTCCTTGCTGAGCATGGCCATGGCTTTGCGGCCGTTGACCGCATCTTCGATTACCATGCCCGGGAAGGCATTACGCAGGCACTTCTTTACCAGATCGCGGATGAACGGGGCATCGTCCACGACCAGCACATTGACTTTACTCATCGATACTCCTCTTGAATCCCGACTAGCATACCGCCGACTGATGGCCATTTGCCAAAACACGGGTCACGCCGGGACTTCTCTTCACGTTCGCGGCTGCCTGCAGGGTGCTCGACCGCAAACGAAAACGCCCGGCGGATGCCGGGCGTTGTTGCTCGGGAGCAATTCTATTTATCGTCCGGTTCAGCCGGAACATTAGCGATTTCGCCCTCATCGAAGGCCTCGCCCTGGACTTCAGCTTTCATGCGCTTGAGGCCCATGTGGCGCACGTCGGTGCCGCGTACCAGATAGATCACCAGCTCCGAGATGTTGCGCGCGTGGTCGCCGATCCGCTCCAGCGAGCGCAGGGCCCAGATCACGCTGAGCACGCGAGTGATCGAACGCGGATCTTCCATCATGTAGGTGACCAGTTCGCGCAACGCGGTCTTGTACTCGCGGTCGATGGTCTTGTCGTACTGGGCCACCGACAGCGCCAGGTCGGCGTCGAAACGGGCGAAGGCATCCAGTGCGTCACGCACCATGTTGCGCACCTGGTCGCCGATGTGGCGCACCTCGACATAACCCCGTGGCGACACGCCTTCTTCGCACAGCTGGATGGCGCGCCGGGCGATCTTGGTGGATTCGTCACCGATGCGCTCCAGGTCGATCACCGACTTGGAAATGCTGATGATCAGACGCAGGTCGGAGGCTGCCGGCTGGCGGCGGGCGAGGATGCGCACGCATTCCTCGTCGATGTTGCGCTCCATCTGGTTGATCTGTTCGTCGACTTCACGCACTTGCTGGGCCAGGCCCGAGTCGGCCTCGATCAGCGCGGTGACGGCGTCGTTGACCTGCTTCTCGACCAGCCCGCCCATGGCCAGTAGGTGGCTGCGCACCTCTTCGAGCTCGGCGTTGAACTGCTGGGAAATGTGGTGGGTAAGGCTTTCTTTGTTGATCATCGTTTCGCTCCGCGAAGCAGCTGCAAGCTTCAAGTCGTTCGTGTCGTTCCCTGGCAATGAAAATCTGGCGTGGGAGCGGCGGTGCGCCGCTGCGACTTGCCCCGCGATTTGCGATCGCCAGCACTGTCGCAATCGCGGGGCAAGCCCGCTCCCACGAAACCGACCTAACCGTAGCGGCCAGTGATGTAGTCTTCGGTCTGCTTCTTCGCCGGGTTGGTGAACAGGGTGTCGGTATCACCGAACTCGACCAGTTTGCCCATGTACATGAACGCGGTGTAGTCCGAAACACGGGCCGCTTGCTGCATGTTGTGGGTAACGATGACGATGGTGTACTTGGATTTCAGTTCGTAGATCAGCTCTTCGACTTTCAGCGTCGAGATCGGGTCCAGTGCCGAGCACGGCTCGTCGAGCAGCAGCACTTCCGGCTCGACGGCGATGGTACGGGCAATCACCAGACGCTGCTGCTGGCCACCGGACAGGCCCAGCGCCGATTCGTGCAGGCGGTCCTTGACCTCATCCCACAGGGCCGCGCCCTTCAGCGCCCACTCCACGGCTTCATCGAGGGTGCGCTTCTTGTTGATGCCCTGGATGCGCAGGCCGTAGACCACGTTCTCGTAGATGGTCTTGGGGAACGGGTTGGGCTTCTGGAACACCATGCCCACGCGGCGGCGCAGCTCGGCCACGTCCTCGCCCTTGCGGTAGATGTTGTTGCCGTACAGGTTGATGGCGCCCTCAACGCGGCAGCCGTCAACCAGATCGTTCATGCGGTTGAAGGTGCGCAGCAGGGTCGACTTGCCGCAGCCGGACGGGCCGATGAAGGCGGTCACGCGCTGCTTGGGGATATTCATGCTGACGTCGAACAGCGCCTGCTTGTCGCCGTAGAACAGGGACAGACCGGGCACTTCGATGGCCACGGTCTCTTCAGCCAGGCGCAGGCTCTGCTTGTCGCGGCCCAGGGCCGACATGTCGATGCCGTGGGCGTGGGCGTGGGATTCATGCTGCATGGTCAACTCCATACGCTATCAATTCGTTTCAAAGGGCCGCCCGGGCTGCGGGCGGCGCGCTTGCAATCAGGATCAGCTGTCGAGGGCCTTGTACTTCTCGCGCAGGTGGTTACGCATCCACACCGCCGAGAGGTTGAGGGTGGCGATCACCAGCACCAGCAGCAACGCGGTGGCATACACCAGCGGCCGCGCGGCCTCGACGTTGGGGCTCTGGAAGCCGACGTCGTAGATGTGGAAGCCCAGGTGCATGATCTTCTGGTCCAGGTGCAGGTACGGGTAGTTGCCGTCCACCGGCAGCGATGGCGCCAGCTTCACCACACCCACCAGCATCAGCGGGGCCACTTCACCGGCGGCGCGGGCCACGGCGAGGATCATGCCGGTCATCATGGCCGGGCTGGCCATCGGCAGGACGATCTTCCACAGGGTCTCGGCCTTGGTCGCACCCAGGGCCAGCGAGCCTTCACGCACGGTGCGTGGGATGCGCGCCAGGCCTTCCTCGGTGGCCACGATCACCACCGGCACCGCCAGCAGCGCCAGGGTCAGCGAAGCCCACAGCAGGCCAGGCGTACCCAGGGTAGGCGCCGGCAGCGACTCGGGGAAGAACAGGCGATCGATCGAACCGCCCAGTACATAGACGAAGAAGCCCAGGCCGAACACGCCGTAAACGATAGCCGGTACACCGGCCAGGTTGTTCACGGCGATGCGGATCAAGCGGGTCACCGGGCCCTGCTTGGCGTACTCGCGCAGGTAGACTGCGGCCAGAACGCCGAACGGGGTGACGATCACGGCCATGATCAGGGTCATCATCACGGTGCCGAAGATGGCCGGGAAGATACCCCCTTCAGTGTTGGCCTCACGCGGGTCATCGCTGAGGAACTCCCACACCTTGGCGAAGTAGGCGCCCATCTTGGTCAGGCCGGACATGGCGTTCGGCTGGATCGCGTGGACCACCTTGCTCAGGTTGATCTCCACTTCGCGGCCGTTGCCGTCGCGGGCCACCAGGCTGTCGCGGGCGAAGGCCTGGTGCAGGCCGCTCAGGCGCTCTTCGATGGCCTTGTAACGGTTGTTCAGCTCGGCGCGCTCGGCGTCCATGTCGGCCTGGGCGGCGGCATCGAGCTTGCCGTCCAGTTCCAGCTTGCGGCCATGCAGGCGCAGGCGCTCCAGGCCGTGGTTGATGGCGCCGATGTCTTTCTTCTCGAGCTTCACCAACTGGTCGTTGAGTTCGCTGGCACGCTTGAGGCGGGCCTGCAGCTCGTTCCAGGCCTCAGACCCCTGGGCGACCACCCGCCCGTCTTCCTTGACGCTGACCAGGTAACCGTAGAAGTTGCCCCACTCGCGGCGCTCCAGGGCGATCAGCTCGGCGGGCCTCTGCTGGTCCACCAGCCAGTCGCCGACCACCCAGGTGAAGTCGCTGCCGTTGAGGTCGCGGTTACCGATCTTGATCAGCTCGCGGGTCATGAACTCCGGGCCCTGGTCGGGCACCGGCAGGCCGGCACCCTTGAGGCGTTCGCGCGGTACTTCTTCCTTCTGTACCACTTCACCGATGATCACGTGATCGGCCTGGCCAGGCACCTTGTAGGTGGCCTGGACCAGGTCGGCCGGCCAGAAATGGCCCAAACCACGCACGGCGATCACGGCCAGCAGGCCGACGGTCATGATGACCGCCATGGCCACCGCGCCACCGCTGATCCAGACGCCGGGGGCGCCGCTCTTGAACCAGCCTTTGAGGGAATCCTTTTTCACGGATCTCTACCTTTCTATCAAAGCGACGAGTATTTCTTGCGCAGGCGCTGGCGAATCAGCTCGGCCAAGGTGTTCATGATGAACGTGAACATCAGCAGCACGAGGGCGGCGAGGAACAGCACACGATAGTGGCTGCCACCGACTTCCGATTCCGGCATTTCCACGGCCACGTTGGCGGCCAGGGTGCGCATGCCCTCGAACAGGTTCATTTCCATCACCGGGGTGTTGCCGGTGGCCATGAGCACGATCATGGTCTCGCCCACCGCACGGCCCATGCCGATCATCAGCGCCGAGAAGATACCCGGGCTGGCGGTGAGGATGACCACGCGGGTCAGGGTCTGCCACGGCGTGGCACCCAGGGCCAGCGAGCCCAGGGTGAGGCTGCGCGGCACGCTGAACACGGCGTCTTCGGCAATGGAGTAGATGTTCGGGATGACCGCAAAGCCCATGGCGATACCGACCACCAGGGCGTTGCGCTGGTCGTAGGTGATCCCCAGGTCGTTGCTGACCCACAGGCGCATGTCGCCACCGAAGAACCAGCTTTCCATGAACGGGCTCATGTACAGCGCGAACCAGCCGATCGCCAGGATCACCGGGATCAGGATCGCCGCCTCCCAGCCATCCGGGATACGCAGGCGGATCGACTCCGGCAGGCGGCTCCAGGCAAAACCTGCGACCAGGATGCCCACCGGCAGGATCAGCAGCAGGCTGAACACGCCCGGCAGGTGGCCTTCAAGGTACGGCGCGAGGAACAGGCCGGCGAAGAAGCCGAGGATCACTGTCGGCATCGCTTCCATCAGTTCGATCACCGGCTTGACCTTGCGGCGCATGCCCGGGGCCATGAAGTAGGCGGTGTAGATGGCGGCGGCGATGGCCAGCGGGGCAGCCAGGATCATCGCGTAGAACGCGGCCTTGAGCGTACCGAAGGTCAGCGGCGACAGGCTCAGCTTGGGTTCGAAGTCGGTGTTCGAGGCGGTCGACTGCCAGACGTATTTAGGCTCGTCGTAGTTCTCGTACCAGACCTTGCCCCACAGCGCGCTGAAGGAAACCTCCGGGTGCGGGTTGCGCAGGCTCAGTGGCAGCAGCTTGCCGCCTTCTTCGATGATGATGCGGTTGGCGCGTGGCGACAGGGCCAGGATGCCCGCGCCTTCGGCGACCGGCTCGACCAGCAGGGTACGGTGCGCGGTGCTGTGGAACACACCCAGCTTGCCGGCGCTGTCGAGGGCGATGAAGCCCTTGCGGCGCTCTTCGGCGTCGATCTGCACCACCGGGGCATTGCCCAGCTGGAAGCTGCGGATCAGTTTCAGGCGCGACTCGCCATCCGGGTCGCGGGCCATGAACCACTGGCTCAGGCCACCCTTGGAATCACCGAAGATCAGCGAGATGCCGCCGACCAGTTGGCCGCTGGCGGTGATTTCGGCGTTGCCGTCCTCGAGCAGTTTGTAGCGGCCGTTGAGGCTCTTCTCACGCAGGCTGAAGACGTCGGCGGTGGCACGGCCGTTGATCACGTACAGCCACTGCTGGCGCGGGTCGATGAAGATGTTCTTCACCGTCTCGGTCATCTGCGGCAGTTCGATGCGGTTCTGCTCGACGGTGACCTCGTCGGTCATCATGTTCTCGGTGCGCGACAGTTCGATCACCTGCAGGTGCGCACCGGTGGAGCCGGCCAGCAACAGGGTGTCGCCATTGACGTTGACGCTCACGTGTTCCAGCGCGCGGCCCTGGTCATCCAGGGTGAACAGGTCCTGACCATAGGGGTAGTCGATGCCCGCCTCGATGGTCTTCTTGTTGTCCGGATAGGTGATCTTGTAGCTGTGGTTGAACACCAGCGCCTGGCCGTTGGACAGGCCCAGCACCACCAGCGGGCTACCCGGCTGATCGGTGCTGATCGAGCTGACCTGGGTGCCGGCAGGCACTGGCAGGTCGACGCGTTTGAGTTCGTTACCGGTCTTGGTATCGAAGAACAGGGCCTGGCCCTTGTCGGAAACGCGCATGCCCACGAGGTTCTGCTCCTCGAGGGCGATCATCAGCGGCTTGCCGGCATCCTGCTGCAGCCAGGTCGGCTCCAGCGCCTTCTTGCTGGTCAGCGTGGCGCCCTGGAACAGCGGCAGCACCACGTAGGCCAGATAGAAGAAGATCAGGGTAATGGCAGCCAGCACAGCCAGCCCGCCCACCAGGACGTACCAGCGGGTCAGGCGGTCCTTGAGGGCGCGCATGCGGCGCTTGCGTTGCAGCTCGGGCGTATTGAAATCAATGCGCACCGGCGGAGAATTTTGGGTCATGGTGGAGTTGGCCAGATCATTCATGCGCACACCCTAGCGGTCCCGTATGACAAAAACATGACAATGCAGTGACGCAAGAAAGCCCGCCGCGCAGGAACCCTGGCTTCGGACTGAGAGATTCGTGGACAAGGCCGGGCATCAGCACCGGCCTTATCCTCAGTTACTTACTTCTTTGCGACGTTACCGGCGTGGGACAGGCCCAGGTCAGCCAGGGTCTTGTCGACCACTTTGGCCGGCAGCGGGATGTAACCATCCTTCACCACGACCTGCTGGCCAGCCTGCGACAGCACCAGCTTGACGAACTCGGCTTCCAGCGGGGCCAGAGGCTTGTTCGGGGCCTTGTTGACGTAGACGTAGAGGAAGCGCGACAGCGGGTACGAACCGTTCAGGGCGTTGGCTTCGTTGTCTTCGATGAACTCGCCGCCTTCCTTCTTGGCCAGGGCCACGGTCTTCACGCTGGCGGTCTTGTAGCCGATGCCCGAGTAGCCGATGCCGTTCAGCGAGGAGCTGATCGACTGCACGACCGAAGCCGAGCCAGGCTGTTCGTTGACGTTAGGCTTGAAGTCGCCTTTGCACAGGGCTTCTTCCTTGAAGTAGCCGTAGGTGCCCGATACCGAGTTACGGCCGAACAGCTGGATTGGCTTGTTGGCCAGGTCGCCGGTCACACCGATGTCACCCCAGGTCTTCACGTCAGCCTTGCCGCCGCACAGGCGGGTGGACGAGAAGATGGCGTCGACCTGAGCCATGGTCAGGCCCTTGATCGGGTTGTCCTTGTGCACGAACACGGCCAGGGCGTCGACGGCAACCGGGATGGCGGTTGGCTTGTAGCCGTACTTCTGCTCGAAGGCCTGCAGCTCGACGTCCTTCATCTTACGGCTCATCGGGCCCAGGTTGGCGGTGCCTTCGGTCAGCGCGGGTGGCGCGGTAGAGGAGCCGGCGGCCTGGATCTGGATGTTTACGTTCGGATATTCCTTCTTGTAGGCCTCGGCCCACAGAGTCATCAGGTTGGCGAGGGTGTCCGAACCGACGCTGGAGAGGTTACCCGATACACCGGTGGTCTTGGTGTAGGTCGGGATGGCTGGGTCGACAGCGGCGACCGCATTGGCGGTGGCAACGCCAGCGGCGGCAAAGGTCAGGGCCGCCATCAAACGCTTCAGTTTCATGCCTTGCTCCTAGCAGGAATATCGTAGGGGTTGTGATGGAACGGGCCCAAGTATCTGCAGGCCGCATGAACACGATATGACTCCAATATGACAATTGGATGAAAGGCCATCACCGGGTGCCCGGGATGGCCTTTCAAGATGTTTCAAGAAGGGTTCGAGCAGGTCCGCCCTCTTCGCGGGTTTACCCGATGCCACAAGGCTTGCGCCCTGCCTGTGGGAGCGGGTTTACCCGCGAAGAGGCCTGCAGTGCCAGCCGCTTAGCGCTTGTTGGCGAGCAAGTAGAGACCCACGGCCAGACCAACGGCACACAGACATGCCACGTAGTAGGCCGGCGCCATCGGGCTGAACTTGAGCAGCGCGGTCACCACCATCGGGGTCAAACCGCCGAAGATGGCGTAGGCCAGGTTGTAGGAGAACGACAGCCCACTGAAGCGCACCACCGGCGGGAACGCCTTGACCATCACGTACGGCACGGCGCCGACGATACCCACGCACAACCCGGTCAGGGCATACAGCGGGAACAACAGGTCCGGGCGGGTCGGCAGGCTGTGGTAGAAGGCCCAGGACGAGACCAGCAGTGCCAGGCTGCCAACGATGAACACACGCCCGGCGCCGAAACGGTCGGCCAGGCTACCAGCAGCAACACAGCCCAGGCTGAGCAGCACGATGGCCAGGCTGTTGGCCTTGAGCGAATCGGTGGGGCTGACGTGGTAGAGGCTCTGCAGCAGGGCCGGGGTCATCAGGATGATCACCACGATGCCGGCCGACAGCAACCAGGTGAGCAGCATCGACAGGATGATCGCGCCGCGGTGGTCGCGCAGCACCGCGCGCAGCGGCAGCTCCTCGGCCAGGGCCTTGCGCGCCTGCATTTCGGCAAACACCGGGGTCTCATGCAGCCAGCGGCGCAGGTAGACCGCGAAGAAGCCGAACACCCCACCGAGCAGGAACGGAATACGCCAAGCAAAGTCCGCCACTTCGTACGGGGTATAGATCGTGTTGATCAGTGTCGCCACCAGCGAACCAAGTAGGATGCCCGAAGTCAGGCCAGCAGTCAGGGTGCCGCAGGCATAGCCGGTGTTGCGCGCCGGCACGTGCTCGGAGACAAACACCCAGGCGCCCGGCACTTCACCACCGATGGCCGCACCCTGGATGACACGCATCAACAGCAGCAGGATCGGCGCCCACAGGCCGATCTGTGCATAAGTTGGCAGCAGGCCCATGACCAGGGTCGGCAGCGCCATCATGAAGATGCTCAGGGTGAACATCTTCTTGCGCCCGAGCAGGTCACCGAAGTGGGCCATGACGATGCCGCCCAGTGGCCGTGCCAGGTAGCCGGCGGCGAAGATGCCGAAGGTCTGCATCAGGCGCAGCCATTCGGGCATGTCGGCGGGGAAGAACAGCTTGCCCACCACCGTGGCGAAGAACACGAAGATGATGAAGTCGTAGAACTCCAGGGCACCACCGAGGGCGGACAGAGAGAGGGTCTTGTAGTCGCTGCGGGTCAGCGGCCTGGAAGGCTGCTCGATACTGCTCGGCACGGAGGTCATCGCTGCTTGTTCTCTTTTAGTGTGCAGGCCGCTTGGCATGCGGCTTCTGGATTGGCTAGCGGGTGAAGATAACAAATTGCCGAGCAGCGCTCATAGCGGTACAAAATCCGTACAGATATTCATGAATGTGACGTCGTCGCTGGTTGTAAGGGTCTATATACTGCCCGCTCGTAGGAAAAGGTTGATTCTGGTGCGGGATGTTGTGCGAAAACGTCGGTCTCTATTGTCAGACTGTTTCGCAGAGTCTCCCCTTTGGCCGCCCCGAAGCGAAATCAGCGTAGTATGCGAGCAGCTGAATCGTTTTTACGGCGTCCTTCACTGCGCCACCCACGAAGCGTCACGGGTCAGAGGCCCCACGGCATGATTGAGCTCGAACAAGAAGATCCTATCCCGCAGGGCGATCTGGCCTTGCAGATCACCGCACTGCCGCGCGAAACCAACGGTTTTGGCGACATCTTCGGCGGCTGGCTGGTCGCGCAGATGGACCTGGCCGGTACCGCCATGGCCAGCCGCGTCGCCGGTGGCCGCGTGGCCACGGTGGCCATCGACCGCATGGCCTTCCTGGTGCCGGTGGCCGTGGGCGCGCAGCTCTCCTTTTATACCCAGACCCTGGAAATCGGCCGCAGCTCGATCCAGATGATGGTCGAAGTGTGGAGCGACGATCCGCTGTCCAGCGAATGGCGCAAGGTCACCGAAGCGGTGTTCGTGTTCGTCGCCATCGACGGCAGCGGCCGCACCCGCTCGGTGCCTCGTCGCTAACCTGCGCGAGCGGTAAACTCATTGCAGGTCACCGGGTCCAACGGCCCGACAGGCATTCAATGAGACGAGCGCAATGGCTACCTATCAGGTCGACACCGAGCAACACGGCGAACTCAACTGCTGGCGCATCACCAGCGACCGCGCCGAACTTCTGATCGCCCAGCAGGGCGCGCAGGTCCTCAGCTACCAGCGCATCGGCGAGCCGCCTCTGCTGTGGCTGAGCGACCAGGCCATCTTCCGTCAGGGCAAGTCAGTGCGTGCCGGGGTACCGGTGTGCTGGCCCTGGTTCGGCAATCTGCAGCGCAACCCGCAATCGGTCCAGGACATGTTCCAGGGCGAACAGGCAGCGGCCCACGGCTTGGCTCGTGGCCGCGACTGGCAGTTGCTCGGCATGGAAGAGTCCGGCAACAACCTGCTTATCGAATTCACCCTGCCCGAAGCCCAGGGCGAGCTGCCAGGCTGGCCCCATGACGTCGAGCTCAAACTGCGGGTGGAGCTGGGCGATCAGTTGCAAATGACCCTCACCAGCTACAACCTCGGCAATACCAATGTCACCCTCAGCCAGGCCCTGCACAGTTACTTCGCCGTGAGCGACGTGCGCCAGGTGCAGGTGGAAGGCGTCGATGGCCTGGGCTATATCGAAACCCTGGCCGACTGGGAGCAGCGCCAGCAGCAGGGCAATCTGGCGTTCACCGGCGAGACCGACCGCATCTACCTGAATGCGCCCCAACAGCTGGCCATCGTCGACCCGCACTGGAACCGGCGCATCACCCTGCAGGCCATCGGTTCACGCAGCGCGGTGATCTGGAACCCCTGGACCGACCGCGCCCAGGAGCTGCCGGACATGGCCGACGATGGCTGGCAGCGCATGCTGTGCATCGAGACGGCGAACGTGTGGGACGACGTGGTGGAGCTGAAGCCTGGGGCGAGTCATTCGCTGAGCGTAGTGATCGGTAGCGAAGCGCTCTGATCTGAAATTTTCAAGGTCAGTGCCGGCCCTGGTGGGGGGGGGGGAGAACCCACAAAAGCCGCGGAAGGAGGGGGGGGGGGGGGGGACAAAAGAAA
>NZ_JBMOWQ010000108.1:0-6640 GCF_049310485.1 Pseudomonas sp. GZD-209 | reverse complement strand
TCCTTTTCGCGGGTAAACCCGCTCCCACAGGTTATGCGGCGGCATGTGGGAGCGGGTTTACCCGCGAAGAGGCCGGCCCAGGCAAGTCAAAGATCGGCATCCTCCACCACCCTCACCTTCCCGGCATCCAGCGCATAGGCCGCATCGGCCAGGTCATTGCTGACCTTCTCCACCTTCAACTGCCCGGTCACCCACAGCGGTGTGTAGATATCGTCGATCTTCAGCCCTTTCGGATAGCGCACCAGCACCAGCTGGTTCGGTGGCGGCGGCGGTACATGGATGCAGGCGCCGGGGTACGGCACCAGGAAGAACAGGGTGCTGTTGCCCTTGGCATCGCTCTCCAGCGGCACCGGGTAGCCGCCCAGGCGGATCTGCTTGCCGTTCATGGCGGCCACGGTCTTGGTCGAGTACATCACCGCCGGCAGGCCCTTGCTTTGCTTCAGGCCACCCTTGGCAGTGAACACGCCCTGGGCTTCGGGGGAGTTGTGGTCGATCTCGGGCATCTGCTCGAGGGCCTTCTGGTCCGACTTGGGCATCAGCTCCAGCCAGTCGGTCTCGGGCAATTCGGCATGGGCCAGGGTGCTGGCAAGCAGCAGGGGGATGAGGAAAAACGCACGCATGGAAATGCTCGGCAACTCAGGTTTGAATTGCCGAGCATTCTAGCCTGTGTTCAGTTCTTCTTGATGAAGCCGTAGATCACCAGAAGGATGATCGCGCCGACCAGGGCCCCGAAGAAGCCAGCGGCCTGCCCGGCCTGGTAGATGCCCAGGGCCTGTCCGCCATAGGTGGCGGCCAGGGAGCCGGCGATGCCGAGGAGGATGGTCATGATCCAGCCCATGCTGTCGTCCCCTGGTTTCAGGAAGCGCGCCAGCAGGCCGACGATCAGGCCGATGAAGATGGTTCCAATGATGCCCATGGCAATCCCTCTAAGGTGAAAGTGGAACAAGCCAAAGCCTAGACAGCGCTTTGGCTTGTTGCCATTTCAGAGGGTCGGTTGCCTCAGGAAGTTCGCTCAGCCGGCGATCAACGCCTCTACTTCGGCGATCTTGGCTTTGAGCGTGGCCATGTCCTGGCAACGCAGGGTGGCGTGGCCGACCTTGCGCCCGACCTTGAAGGCCTTGCCGTAGTGGTGCAGGTGGCAATCGTCGATGGCGATGACCTTGTCCACTGCCGGCACTTCGCCGATGAAGTTGAGCATGGCGCTTTCGCCGACCTTGGCGGTCGAGCCCAGCGGCAGGCCGGCAACGGCGCGCAGGTGGTTCTCGAACTGGCTGCACTCCGAGCCTTCGATGGTCCAGTGCCCGGAGTTGTGCACACGCGGGGCGATTTCGTTGGCCTTCAGGCCACCGTCGACCTCGAAGAACTCGAAGGCCATCACGCCGACGTAGTCCAGCTGCTTGAGCACGCGGCCGACGTAGTCTTCGGCCAAGGCTTGCAGCGGGTGCGCATCGCTGGCCACCGACAGCTTGAGGATGCCGCTGTCGTGGGTGTTGTGCACCAGCGGGTAGAAGCGGGTTTCGCCATCGCGGGCGCGCACGGCCACCAGCGAGACTTCGCCGGTGAACGGCACGAAGCCTTCCAGCAGGCACGGCACGCTGCCCAGCTCGGCGAAGGTGTCGATTACGTCTTCCGGTTTACGCAAGACCTTCTGGCCCTTGCCGTCATAACCCAGGGTGCGGGTCTTGAGCACGGCCGGCAGGCCGATGCTGGCCACGGCGGCGTCGAGGTCGGCTTGCGAGAGGATGTCGGCGAAGGCTGGGGTGGGGATCCCCAGGTCACGGAACATGCTCTTCTCGAACAGGCGGTCGCGGGCGATGCGCAGGGCTTCGGCGCTCGGGTACACCGGCACGAACTGCGAAAGGAAGGCGACGGTTTCCGCCGGCACGCTTTCGAACTCGAAGGTCACCAGGTCGACTTCGTCAGCCAGCTGGCGCAGGTGGTCCTGGTCACCGTAGTCGGCGCGCAGGTGCTCGCCCAGGGGGGCGGCGCAGGCGTCCGGAGCCGGGTCGAGGAAAGCGAAGTTCATGCCCAGCGGGGTGCCCGCCAGGGCCAGCATGCGGCCCAGCTGGCCGCCACCGATTACACCGATCTTCATATCGTCAGCCTCAAGCCTGGCGCGGGTCTGGATTGTCCAGCACGGTGTCGGTCTGCTCCGTGCGGAACTGCTTGAGCGCCGCGTGGAACTGCGGGTGCTTGGCACCGAGGATGCTCGCCGACAGCAGGGCGGCGTTGATCGCGCCGGCCTTGCCGATGGCCAGGGTGGCCACCGGGATACCGGCCGGCATCTGCACGATCGACAGCAGCGAGTCGACGCCCGAGAGCATCGACGACTGCACCGGCACGCCCAGCACCGGCAGATGAGTCTTGGCGGCGCACATGCCCGGCAGGTGGGCGGCGCCACCGGCACCGGCGATGATCACCTCGATGCCACGGCCTTCGGCCTCATCGGCATACTGGAACAGCAGATCCGGGGTGCGGTGGGCGGAAACCACCTTCACTTCGTAGGGAATGCCGAGTTTTTCCAGCATATCGGCGGTGTGGCTAAGGGTGGACCAATCGGACTTGGAGCCCATGATCACGCCAACCAGTGCACTCATCGTCGAGCCTCTTCGCTTGTGCGCCCGCAGGCGCGTCAAAAAACAACAAGCCACGCGGGACGACCGGCGTGGCTTGTTTGCTGATCTGGACCGGAGCTATCCGGTCGAAAGGCCGCGCAGTATAACGTAACGCAGGCCCATCACGGCACCCCCGGCGACCAACTGTCGGCCTTATTTTTCGGGGCTTTGGCTGACTTTCGGGTCAACTGAACCGCCTTCCAGCTTGCGCCATAGCAAACGCACGTTGGCCTTGCGCACCAGGGCACAGCGATAGAGGCGGATTTCCAGCGGCACATGCCACTGGCTGGCGCCACAGACCACCAGCTCGCCACGTTCCAGCTCGCCGCGCATGGACAATTTGGGCACCCAGGCGATGCCCATGCCTTCCAGCGCCATGCTTTTGAGACTGTCGGCCATGGCCGTTTCATACACCGTGGTATAGCGCAGGTTGCGTTGGCGCAGCAGCAGGTTGACCGAACGGCCGAGGAAGGCACCGGCGCTGTAGGCCAGCAACGGCACGCTGCCCTCGCCTTCCAGGTCGAACAATGGCTTGCCATCGGGGCCCACCGCACACACCGGGAGCATTTCGGTGTTGCCCATGTGCAATGAAGGGAAGATTTCGGCGTCCATCTGCAGCGCGGCGTCCGGGTCGTAGAACGCCAGCATCAAATCGCAGCCGCCCTCGCGCAATGCATGCACCGCATCACCCACGTTGGTGGCCACCAGGCGGGTGGCGATGTTCAAGCCGTCGTTGCGCAACTGGGCTACCCAACGTGGGAAAAACCCCGAGGCCAGCGAGTGCGCCGCCGCCACTTGGATCACCTCGCCCTGCCCACCTTCAAGATGATGCAAATGGCGAAGAACTTCGCTCAACTGGTCGACAACAGTACGCGCAGTGACGAGAAACAGCTGCCCGGCCTCGGTCAGTTCGATGGGCGTGCGGGAACGATTCACCAAGGTCAGCCCCAAGGCCGCTTCCAGGCTGCGGATGCGCCGGCTGAAAGCTGGCTGGGTGACGAAGCGGCGCTCGGCCGCTTGCGAGAAACTGCGGGTTGAGGCCAGGGCACTGAAGTCCTCCAGCCATTTGCTTTCGAGGTTCATCGACTACTCCGCAACGCGTGCACCAAAATGGAACACGCTCGATTGTCAATCGGCGTCACATCAAACCGTATGCCGTTTGTGCATAGGTTAGCGTGCAACAGCATTGGCCGCCAAATCTGGCCAGCCCTAGCATTGGCGGCATTCCGGCAGGTGCCGGGTCAAAATCGAGATGATATCCATCATGTCCTCCGCTGCATCGTTCCGCGTCGAAAAAGATCTGCTTGGTACCCTTGAAGTCCCTGCCGATGCCTACTACGGCATCCAGACTCTGCGCGCTGCCAACAACTTCCACCTCTCCGGTGTTCCGCTGTCGCACTACCCGAAACTGGTAGTCGGCCTGGCGATGGTCAAGCAGGCAGCTGCTGACGCCAACCGTGAGCTGGGGCACCTGAGCGATGCCAAGCACGCCGCGATCAGCGCAGCCTGCGCACGGCTGATCAAGGGCGACTACCACGAGCAGTTCGTGGTGGACATGATTCAAGGCGGTGCTGGTACTTCCACCAACATGAACGCCAACGAAGTCATCGCCAACATCGCGCTGGAGGCCATGGGCCACCAGAAGGGTGAGTACCAGTACCTGCACCCGAACAACGATGTGAACATGGCGCAGTCGACCAACGACGCCTACCCGACCGCGATCCGTCTGGGTCTGCTGCTGGGCCACGACGCCCTGCTGGCCAGCCTCGACAGCCTGATCCAGGCCTTCGCTGCCAAAGGTAAAGAGTTCGACCACGTACTGAAGATGGGCCGCACCCAGCTGCAGGACGCCGTGCCGATGACCCTGGGCCAGGAATTCCGCGCCTTCGCCACCACCATGACCGAAGACCTGCAGCGCCTGCGCTCGCTGGCTCCGGAACTGCTGACCGAAATCAACCTGGGCGGCACCGCCATCGGTACCGGCATCAACGCCGACCCGGGCTACCAGATGCTGGCCGTTCAGCGCCTGGCGATCATCAGCGGCCAGCCGCTGGTGCCAGCTGCCGACCTGATCGAAGCCACCTCCGACATGGGCGCCTTCGTGCTGTTCTCCGGCATGCTCAAGCGCACCGCGGTCAAGCTGTCGAAGATCTGCAACGACCTGCGCCTGCTGTCCAGCGGCCCACGCACCGGCATCAACGAGATCAACCTGCCGGCGCGTCAGCCAGGCAGCTCGATCATGCCAGGCAAGGTCAACCCGGTTATCCCGGAAGCCGTCAACCAAGTCGCCTTCGCCATCATGGGCAACGACCTGGCGCTGACCGTCGCCGCCGAAGGTGGCCAGCTGCAGCTGAACGTGATGGAGCCGCTGATCGCCTACAAGATCTTCGACTCGATCCGCCTGCTGCAACGCGCCATGGACATGCTGCGCGAGCACTGCATCGTCGGCATCACCGCCAACGAACAGCGCTGCCGTGAACTGGTCGAGCACTCGATCGGCCTGGTCACCGCCCTGAACCCTTACATCGGCTACGAAAACGCCACCCGTATCGCCCGCGTTGCCCTGGAAACCGGCCGCGGCGTACTGGAACTGGTGCGCGAAGAGAAGCTGCTGGACGAAGAGATGCTCAACGACATCCTGCGTCCGGAAAACATGATCGCTCCACGTCTGGTTCCGCTGAAGGCGTAACCCGACCGTAGCAAACAGTCTCACCAGGTCGAGGGACTAGACACCTCTCAACCTTTCAAGGGCCCGAGCGCACGCATCGGGCCCTTTTTTTATGCGAATTTCACCCCCCCCTTGTGGGAGCGGCTTCAGCCGCGAAGCAGGCGGCGCGGTACATGGCACCGGCTGCGCCGGTGTTCGCGGCTAAAGCCGCTCCCACAGTAGCAACACTCTCCGGCACACAACTTGCTCCATAATGCCCCTCAGCCCCACGGGACACCGAGCATGCTGCACAGCCACCTCACCACCCTAAATGCCGTTTCGCTGATCCTTCAGGTGTTCCAGGAACAAGACGTGGACGCGCAGCAGCTGCTCGCCGGCAGCGGCATTGGCCTGGCAGACCTTGAGCACCCGGACGCCCGCATCACCACCCAGCAAGAGCTGCAGGTGTGCGCCAACGCCCTGGCCCGGCGCGAGGACATCGGCCTGGAACTGGGCCGGCGCATGCATGTGTCGTGCTACGGCATGCTCGGTTACGCGCTGCTCTCCAGTGCCACTTTGGGTGACGCCCTGCGCCTGGCGCTGACCTTTCCGGCACTGCTGGGAACAGTCTTCCAGTTGCGCCTGGTGGATGATGGCCAGCGCGTCTGGCTGAGCGCCAGCGACCACTACGACGCGCCAGGGCTGGCTGCCTTCAATGCCGAGTTCTGCCTGGTGTCGCTGAAAGTGATCTGCGACGACCTGCTCGGCCGCCCGCTGCCCTTGCTGGCGGCACGCTTCGAACACCCCCGCCCCGCTTACCACGCGCTCTACGCCGGTGCATTCGCCTGCCCGCAGGGTTTCGATGCGGGCGACAACGCCTTCGCCTTCGAACGCCGCTGGCTGGATATGCCGCTGCCGCTGGCCGACCCGATCACCCACAAGGCGATGAGCGAACGCTGCCGGCGTTTGAACCTGGAGTTCACCGGGCGCCAGGCCTGGCTGGGGCGGATTCGCCAACTGTTGCTCCAGCAGCTGGATGCGGCGCCCGGGCTGGAGGGCCTGGCGCGGCAGATGAACTGTTCGTCGCGCACCTTGCGCCGGCACTTGCAGGCGCTGGGCAGCAGTTATCAACAGCTGCTCGACGAGCTGCGCTTCGAGCGGGCCAAGCAATTGCTGGCCGAGGACCAGATGCCGATCTATCGGATTGCCGAAACGTTGGGGTTCAGTGAGACCGCGAGTTTCAGGCATGCCTTCCAGCGTTGGAGTGGTGTGGCGCCGAGCCATTTTCGCGGTTGACCTGAACCGGCCCTGGTGGGGGGGGGGGGGGGGGGGGGGACGGGGGGAAAAGAGGAGGAGCGGGGGAGGGGTCGCTTTCACC
>NZ_JBMOWQ010000107.1:0-72972 GCF_049310485.1 Pseudomonas sp. GZD-209 | reverse complement strand
GCAAGCCCGCTCCCACGCATTGAATGAGGTCGGCGTGGGAGCGGGCTTGCCCCGCGATAGGGTCTGCCAGGATGACTTGGCCACATTGATCCCCTTTTGGCCGTTTGCAACGTCCCCCGGTCTGCCGGCCGCCCACCAGAATGGGCCCACGCCAGTGATTACCCGGAGAACAACAAATGCTGACGATCTATTCCGATGACCACCGCCTGCACCACGGCCGCTGCGAGCTGATCGACGGCAAGCTGATGCCCTGCTTCGAGATGCCCTCGCGCGCCGACCATGTGCTGGAGCAGGTGAAAAAGCGCAACCTTGGCGACGTCCAGGGCCCGACCGATTTCGGCCGCGCCCCGCTGCAGCGCATCCACAGCGCCGACTACCTGAACTTCTTCGAAGGCGCCTGGGCACGCTGGGCCGCGCTCGGCCACGACGGCGACCTGCTGCCCTTCACCTGGCCGGCACGCACCCTGCGCCAGGTCAAACCCACCGGCCTGCATGGCGAGCTCGGTTACTACAGTTTCGACGCCGGCGCGCCGATCACCGCCGGTACCTGGCAGGCCGCCTACAGCGCCGCGCAAGTCGCGCTCACCGCCCAGGCGGCGATCCAGCAAGGCGCCCACTCGGCCTTCGCCCTGTGCCGCCCACCAGGGCACCACGCCGCCGCCGAAGTGATGGGAGGCTATTGCTACCTGAACAACGCCGCCATCGCCGCCCAGGCCTTCCTCGACCAGGGCCGGCGCAAAGTGGCCATCCTCGATGTCGACTACCACCACGGCAACGGCACCCAGGACATCTTCTACCAGCGCAACGACGTGTTCTTCGCCTCGATCCACGGCGACCCGCAGGACGAGTTCCCGTTCTTCCTCGGCTATGCCGACGAGACCGGCGAAGGTGCAGGCGTTGGCTGCAACATCAATTACCCACTGCCCGCCGGCAGCGACTGGGCGGCCTGGAGCGCCGCGCTGGAAGCGGCCTGCCAACGCATCGCCGAGTACGACGCCGACGTGCTGGTGATCTCCCTTGGCGTGGACACCTTCAAGGACGACCCGATCTCGCAGTTCAAGCTGGACAGCCCGGACTACCTGGAAATGGGCAAACGCATCGGCCAACTCGGCAAGCCGACCCTGTTCGTGATGGAAGGTGGCTACGCTGTGGAGGAAATCGGCATCAACGCGGTCAATGTGCTGGAAGGCTTCCAGCGCGCCCAGCCAGGAGCCTGAACATGGTCCGACTCAAGCGTCTGCTCGCCCCACTCATCGCCGCCAGCCTGTGCACCGGCGCCCTGCAGGCCAACGCCGCACCGGGCACCCTGCGGGTGTATAACTGGTTCGACTACATCACCCCGCAAACCCTCGTCGACTTCCAGAAGGACAGCGGGGTCAAGCTGATCTACGACATCTTCGACACCAACGAGGCGCTGGAAGCCAAGCTGCTGACCGGCAACTCCGGCTATGACGTGGTGGTGCCGTCCAACGTGTTCCTTGCCAAGCAGATCGAGGCCGGGGTGTTCCAACCCCTGGACCGCAGCAAGCTGCCCAACTGGCAGCACCTGGACCCGGCGCTGATGAAGCTGATCGAAGCCAACGACCCGGGCAACAAATTCGCCGTGCCTTACATGTACGGCACCGTGCTGATCGGTTTCAATCCGGCCAAGGTCAAGGCGGCACTCGGTGACGACGCGCCGGTGGACAGCTGGGACCTGATCTTCAAGGAAGAGAACATCGCCAAGCTCAAGCAGTGCGGCGTGGCGCTGCTCGACTCGCCGTCGGAGATTTTGCCGTTGGCGCTGTCGTACCTGGGCCTGGACCCCAACAGCGGCAAGCCAGCGGACTACCAGAAGGCCCAGGACCTGCTGCTGAAGATCCGCCCGCACGTGACCTATTTCCACTCCTCCAAGTACATGGCCGACATCGCCAATGGCGACATCTGCGTGGCGGTGGGCTATTCCGGCAGCTTCTCCCAGGCGGCCAACCGTGCGCGCGAAGCCAAGAACGGCGTGGTGGTGGACATGCGCCTGCCGAAGGAAGGCGCACCGATCTGGTTCGACATGCTGGCGATCCCGAAGAACGCGGCCAACCCGGAAGATGCCCACACTTTCATCAACTACCTGCTGCGGCCTGAGGTGATTGCACCGATCAGTGATTTCGTCGGCTACCCGAACCCGAACAAGGATGCGACCGACAAGGTCAGCCCGGCGATCCGCAACAACCCCAACCTGTATCCGACGGCCGAGGCGATGGCCAAGCTGTATACCCTCAAGCCGCTGCCGCGTGATGCCGAGCGGGCGCGGACCAGGGCCTGGACAAAGATCAAGTCGGGAACCTGAACCATCGCGGGGCAAGCCCGCTCCCACGCCGCCTGTGTACGGCCGTGGGAGCGGCGGTTCGGCGCCCCGACTTGCCCCGCGATAGCTACTTCCAGGCCTTGCGCAGCCGCATCAATGCATCCGCAATCTGCGCCTCCGGCACTGCCGCAAACCCCAGCACCAGCCCCGCACGCTTATCCACAGGCACCTCGCTGTCTTCCAGCCAATAGCCACTCAGCGGATTGACCTCCACCCCTACCGCCTCGGCCCGGGCAACCAATTCCTGTTCCCGCGCAAAGTTATCCACAGCCACTTTCACATGCAGCCCCGCCGCCACTTCCGGCATTGCCCCCAGCCCCGGCACATCCACCGGCCAGCCAGCCTTCAACACATTCCTGCGCGCCAACGCCGCCCGGCGCATGCGGCGGATATGCCGCTGGAAATGCCCCTGGGCCATGAACTGCGCCATGACGCACTGGCTACCCACTTCCGAATGGCGCACCGCCAGCGCCTTGGCCTGGCTGAATACCTGCACCAGAGGTTTGGGCAGCACCAGGTAGCCCATCCGCAGCGCCGGGAAAGCGATCTTGCCGAAGGTGCCGACGTACAACACCCGGCCCTGCCGATCCAGCGCAGCCAGCGGTGCAAGGGGCGCGCCGCTGTAGCGGTACTCGCCGTCGTAGTCGTCCTCGACGATCCACCCGCCCTGGCGCTCAGCCCAGGCCAGCAACGACAAGCGCCGGGCCAGGCTCATGGTGACGCCGGTCGGGTACTGGTGGGCTGGGGTCACATAGGCCAGCCGACAGCCCGGCAGCTCGGCCAGGCGCGCGCAGTCCATGCCCTCTTCATCCACCGGTACGCCGCTGACCCTTGCCCCCGTCAGGGCGAAGGCGTGCCCGGCGGCGCGATAGCCTGGGTTTTCCACAGCCAACCCGTCACCGGGCTGTAACAGCAGCTGTGCACAAAGGCTGATCGCCTGCTGTGCGCCACTGGTGATCACAATTTGTTCAGCGGTGCAGGAAAGCCCCCGCGAGCGACGTAGATAGGTGGCGATCAGCTCACGCAATTGCACTTCTCCCGCGGGGTCGCCATAACCGAGCAGCGCTGGGTCGGGATTTCGCCAGAAACCCGCTTGCAGCTTGGCCCAAACCTCGAAAGGGAACAGGTCGAAGGCGGGCAAACCGACCCTGAAAGCCTTCGGCGAGCCGCTTCTGGGAGGCGGCAGGTGGTGATTTTTCAGACGCTGCAATGGCTCGCTACACGCAGTGAAACTGGATAAATCCTCAGTGTCAGATACCTGAAATGTGGATAAACCTGTTGATAAACCCCGGGATAACCCTGTGGACAGTTGTGTGGATAGTTTTCCCAACCGGCTCACGTAGGTGCCATCGCCTACCCGGCTTTCGATGAAGCCTTCGGCATACAACTGGTCATAGGCGCGCACCACGCTGTTGCGCGACAACGCCAGCATCGCCGCCAGGTCGCGGGTAGCCGGCAGCCGTGTGCCGCCTTCCAGGCGCCCATCCAGCACGCGGGCACGCAGTGCTTGATAGAGCTGCTGGCTGAGCCCGCGGCGGCCACGGTCGAGGGCGAGGCCGGCCGGGTCGAAAGGCAACGCGTGGGTACGTTCGCTCATGGCATTGGACCTATAAAAACAGTCATGAATGGCTCTTACACAGAGCCAATAGCCTGCCTAGGATGAAGCCACAGCACAAGGATCCCCCGGCATGTACAACAGCAAACCGCACCAGGAACACGACCTCGGCCGCCTGCACCAGCACATGCTGCAAACCCGCCTGGCCACACTGGTCAGCCACGGCGAACAGGGGCTGCTGGCCAGCCACCTGCCGGTGCTGGTCGCCACCGACGAGGGCGAGTTCGGTACGGTCTATGGCCACCTCGCCCGGGCCAACCCGCAATGGCACGACCTCGCGCAAGGCGCTGAAGCGCTGCTGGTATTCCCCGGCGCCGACGCCTATGTGAGCCCCGGGTTCTACCCGAGCAAGGCCGACAATCCCAAGGTGGTGCCCACCTGGAACTACACGGCGGTGCATGCCTGGGGCCCGGCGACGGTTATCCACGAGCCCGCCTCCTTGCTCGACATCGTCAGCCGCCTGACCGACCGCCATGAGCAAGGCCGCGCAGCGCCGTGGCGCGTGGCCGATGCCCCTGCGGACTACCTCGACAGCATGCTCCGGGCCATCGTTGGCATCCGCCTGCCCATCAGCCGTTTGCAGGGCGCACGCAAACTCAGCCAGAACCGCTCGGCACAAGACATCGCCGGGGTCCGCGAAGGCCTGGCCGCCAGCGCCGACCCTGTGGATAACCAACTCGCCGCGCACATGCGCGACCTCTGAAGGAAAAGGCCCATGACCAGCATCACCCTGCGCCCGGTGGGCGCTAACGACCACGCCGCCTGGCTGCCCCTGTGGCAGGCCTACCTGCGCTTCTATGAAACCGAACTGCCCGAGGCGGTCAGCGCCAGCACCTGGCAACGCCTGCTGGACGGGCACGAGCCGACCCATTCGGCGCTGGCCTGGGTCGATGGCAAGGCGGTGGGGATGGTCAACTTCATCTACCATCGTTCCAACTGGAGCATCGAGCTTTCCTGCTACCTGCAGGACCTCTACGTGGACAGCGCAGTGCGCGGCCTGGGCATCGGCCGGCAGCTGATCGAGCA
Source organism: Pseudomonas sp. GZD-209 (assembly GCF_049310485.1). Taxonomy (NCBI): domain Bacteria; kingdom Pseudomonadati; phylum Pseudomonadota; class Gammaproteobacteria; order Pseudomonadales; family Pseudomonadaceae; genus Pseudomonas; species Pseudomonas sp. GZD-209. The sequence continues at coordinate 67,990 of NZ_JBMOWQ010000107.1, read as the reverse complement.
TGTCTACGCCACGGCCAAGGCCGACGGCTGCGCCAAGGTGCACTGGCTGACCCACGAAACCAACGCCACCGCCATCAGCCTGTACGAGCAGGTTGCCGAGCGCCCCGGCTTCATCCAATTTCGCAAAGTACTGTAGGCCGCCCATGACCGACGCATTGAACTGGAAACCCGCCGGTACGCCCAAGGCCGACCCCCTCGAGGGCCGTTTCATCCGCCTGGAGAAGCTCGATCCGGCGCGCTATGGCGCCGACCTCTGGGACGTGCTGCAAGGGCCAGGCTCGGACCCGGTGCTGTGGGACTACCTGCCCTATGGCCCGTTTGTCGAACGCGCCAGCTTCGACCGTTGGCTCGACGGCAACGCCGCCAGCCGCGACCCGCTGTTCTACAGCGTGATCGACCGCGCCAGTGGCCAGGTGCAGGGCATCCTCAGCTACATGTCGATCGTGCCGGAACAGGGCCGCTTCGAGATCGGCCATATCGCCTTCGGCGCCGCCATGCAGCGCACGCCCAAAGGCACCGAGGCGGTCTACCTGCTGAGCAAGCTGGGCTTCGAGCTGGGCAACCGCCGGCTGGAGTGGAAGTGCAACAACGCCAATGCTCGCTCCAAACGTGCGGCGGAGCGGTTCGGTTTCGTGTTTGAAGGGGTGTTCCGTAACCACATGGTGGTCAAGGACCGCAATCGGGATACGGCCTGGTACTCGATCACCGATGCCGAGTGGCCGGCCGTGGCGGCGGGGTTCGAGCGTTGGTTGAGTGAGGAAAACCAGCAGCCTCAGGGGCAGGTGCTGACGCTGGAGGCATGTCGCCTGGGCTGAAGCAGTCGCGGGGCAAGTCGCATCGGAGCCCCGCGATGCAGTCAACCGATCTGCCGGTTACGACTGACCACGCCCATCTTCAACCCGAACGGCTTGAACACTGCATTCAGCGACTTGAGCGTGGGGTTGCCTTCCCCCTGCTCGATCTGAATCAGCGTGCGAACCGAAATCTTGCACATCTTCGCAAACTGCGCCTGCTGCATCTTGGCCACCTCGACACGCAAGCGGCGCACTGCCGCGCCGAGTTCCAGGCTGCCGTCGGCGATACCTTCGCGCACAGCATCGATCAACAAGCCGCGCACATCGATGGAAACTGTCATGCCAGCCCCCAGGCGGTCAGCCGCCGTTGCAGTGAGCCGAGGGCAATGGCCGGATGGTTCATTACCGCATCAGAGAGCCCCATATCGGACAGGATGTCCGGCAATGCCAGCAGGTTGCCGGCATCCTGGCGCAGGCGCTGGAAGGCCTGCTCCGGATCCATCAGGGGCGCCAAGGCATCACAGGCCGCCCGCCAGTCGATTTCGCCAGCACGCTCGATGGGTGTCGGCCATTTGGTCGTCCGGGTGATCCCTTCCTGGTCCATCACCATCGGTGCCAAGTCATAGATAGGCGCCAGGCGCACCGCATCACGCGTGCGGATGATGGCCGTGTTGCGCCCATGGTTGTTGGTGAATAGCTGGAGCGTCAGTCTGTTCATTGAACACCTGCAATTTACTGCACTTTTTGAATCGAGACTTGGACATGCCTGCAATATAGTGCAGATTCAGACGACAACATCGTTCTAATCTGCATTTAAATGCACTTATCGGTCGAGCGATAACAAAAATCTGCAGTAAAGTGCAGTTTAAAACGCATGGGGATACTTGTCCCATTGGCCCGCCCTTAGCGGCAGGCCACGTCTACCTCGTCAAACCAGCTTCGCCTTGAGCTCGGCAATGTGCTCCGGGCCGATCCCGCAGCAACCGCCGACCAAGCTGGCACCGCGCTTGCGCCAGTTCTGTGCCCAACTCAGGTAGCCCGGTGGGTCCAGGTCTTCACGCAGCTCGTCCAGGCCATCATTGGCCGTTGCATCCTTGGGCTGGGGCGGGAAGGCGTTGGCGTAGGCACCGATGGCGATATCAGCACCCAGGCGCTCGAAGGCTTCCTTGGCGGCATCGATGGCATCACCGATCACTTCGGGCTGGCTGCAGTTGAACAGCAACACCTGCGCACCCAGTGCGGCAACGGCTTCGGCGGCTTGCGCGACCGGTTCGCCCGAGCGCAGCCGTGGCACGTCATCGACATCTTCATCGCGCAGGGTGAACGACACCCAGAACGGCTTGCCATCGCGCGGCAGCTGCGCGTGGATGGCACGCACTTCCGCGATCGAACTCTGGGTTTCCGCCAGCCACAGGTCGACATGCTCGGCCAGGCCTTCAAGCAACGGCGTCAGCACTGCGGCGACCTGTTGCGGCTGGAACAGGTCCGGGCGATAGGAACCGAACAGCGGCGGCAAGGAACCGGCGACCCGCACCCTGCCCCCGGCAGCATCGGCAGCCGCCCGTGCCAATTGCCCTGCGGTTTGTGCCAGGGCGTAGCCCTCTTTGGCAAAGCGCGCTTCGCCGATATGAAAGGGCACTACCGCATAGCTGTTGCTGGTGATCACTTCGGCACCCGCCGCGATGTAGGCGGCATGGACGGCCACTACGGCCTCCGGCGCCTCGCTCAGCGCCAGCGCCGACCACTCCGGCTGACGAAACGGCGCACCCCGGCGCTGCAATTCCCGCCCCATGCCGCCATCCAGAATAACCAACGACCGTTCGCCCATATGCCATTCACTTATATTGATATGAATAAAATTCACTAGTTAGTACATGCTTATAACTATTAAATATCAAACATCCTTAATTCAAGCACTTTTTCAGGTATCTCCATGCGTTTACCAACCTTGCTGGGCGCCGGTCTCCTTGCCCTGAGCGCTGCTACTCAAGCCTTCGCAGGCGCCACGCTGGAACGCGTGGAAACTCGCAAGGAACTGGTCAATGTGCTGATGGAGAGCTACCCGCCGTTCTCTTTCCTCAACGAGCAGAATCAGCTCGACGGCTTCGATGTGGACGTGGCCAAGGCAGTCGCCGAAAAACTGGGCGTGAAGCTGCGCCTGGAAACACCCTCCTGGGACGTGATCGCTGCGGGCCGTTGGAGCGGCCGCTACGACATCTGCATCTGCTCGATGACGCCGAGCAAGGCGCGCGCCGAAGTGTTCGACTTCCCGGTGGAGTACTACGCCTCGCCGGCGGTGATCGTGGTCAACGCCAAGGACGAGCGCATCCACTCGGCCAAGGACCTGGACGGCCGCAAGGTCGGCCTGACCAGTGCCTCCAGCTACGAGAGCTACCTGAACAAGAACCTGGTGATCGAAGGCGCCGAAGACCGCAAGATCGACTACCCCTTCGACTTCGTCCAGGCCGCCCCGTACGACACCGACAACGTTGCCTTCCAGGACCTCGGCCTGGGCGCCGGTGTGCGCCTGGATGCAATCCTGACCAACCTGGTGACCGCGCAACCCCGCCTGGACCAGGACAAGCGTTTCAAGCTGGCCGGGGCGCCGTTGTATGAAGAGCCCAACTCGGTGGCCATCGAGAAAGGCGACCCGGAATGGGATGCCAAGGTGCGCCAGGTGTTCGCCGAGCTGAAAGCCGAGGGTACGCTGGCGAAGCTTTCACAGAAGTGGATCGGCGCCGACATCAGTAAATGAGTGCACATCAACCTGCTCCCAAACCCGTCGCCACAACGACGGGCACGCGCCTGCTGGGCTTTCGCAGCCGGCTGTACCTGACGTGGCTGGTATTGTTGCTGCTGTTCGTGGGCTTTTTCTTAAACTTTGATCTGAAATTTTCGATCATCGTGGAGAAGTTCCCCAACCTTGCAGGCTTCCGACTTGGCCCCAACGGCTTTTTGCAAGGCGCCGCGCTGACCCTGTTCCTGTGCATCTGCTCGATGTTCACCTCGGTGCTGCTGGGCTTTGCCGCCGCCTTGGCAAGGCTGTCCAGCAGTGCGGTGCTGTTTGGCGTGGCGAGTTTCTACACCTCGTTCTTTCGCGGCACACCGCTGTTGATCCAGATTCTGCTGATCTACCTGGGCCTGCCACAGCTGGGCCTGGTGCCGGGCGCCATCGCCGCCGGGATCATCGCCCTGTCGCTGAACTACGGCGCCTACCTGAGCGAGATCTTCCGCGCCGGCATCATCGGCGTCGCCGTCGGCCAGCGCCAGGCGGCCCTGGCCCTGGGCATGCGCCCGGCAGCGATCTTCTGGCACATCACCCTGCCCCAGGCCATGCGCACCATCATCCCGCCGAGCGCCAACCAGTTCATCTCGATGCTCAAGGACTCGTCGCTGATTTCGGTGATGGGTGTCTGGGAAGTGATGTTCCTGGCCCAGTCCTACGGCCGCTCCAGCTATCGCTACCTGGAGATGCTGACCACCGCGGCGGTCATCTACTGGGTTCTGTCGATCTTGCTGGAGCTGGTGCAGGCCCGGCTGGAGCGGCATTTCGGCAAGGGTTACCAACGCTGAACGGCAGGCGAAAAAAAGGGGAGCATTCGCTCCCCAGAGGTTAACCGCTTGTAGATGAAGGCTTATCTCAGCCTTCGATCTCGATCAGGATCTCGCCCGGGGTGACCCGGTCGCCCTTGGCCACATGGATGGCCACGACCTTGCCGGCGATCGCCGCCTGCACTTCGGTCTCCATCTTCATGGCTTCGGTGATCAGCACCGCTTGACCGGCCTTGACCACGTCACCTTCCTTGACCAGCACATCGACGATGTTGCCCGGCATGGTGGTGCTGACGTGGCCAGGGGCGCTGGCCTGCTTGCGCTTGCTGCTGCCACCGCCGACGAACTCGTTGAGTGGCTCGAACACCACCTCTTCCGGCATGCCGTCGATGGACAGGTAGAAGTGACGCTTGCCTTCGGCCTTGACGCCCACGCCGGTGATGTCGACGCGGTAGGTTTCGCCGTGCACGTCGATGACGAACTCGGTCGGCACGCCCTCACCGCCCACAGAACCCACCGCGCCGGCTTCCGGAATCGGCAGCAGGGCTTCGGGGGTGAGGGTGCCGGCTTCGCGCTCTTCGAGGAACTTGCGCCCGATATCCGGGAACATGGCGAAGGTCAGCACGTCTTCTTCACTGCGCGCCAGGGCGCCGATGTCACTGCGCAGCTTGGCCATTTCCGGCTTGAGCAGGTCGGCCGGGCGCACGTCGATCACTTCTTCGCTGCCGATGGCCTGGCGGCGCAGTTGCTCGTTGACCACGCCTGGGGCTTTGCCGTAGCCGCCCTGCAGGTACAGCTTCACTTCGTTGGTGATGGTCTTGTAGCGCTCGCCGGCCAGCACGTTGAAGAACGCCTGGGTGCCAACGATCTGCGAGGTCGGGGTGACCAGCGGCGGGAAGCCGAGGTCTTCGCGCACCCGTGGGATCTCTGCCAGCACTTCGCCCATGCGGTTGAGCGCACCTTGCTCCTTGAGCTGGTTGGCCAGGTTGGAAATCATCCCGCCCGGGACCTGGTTGACCTGCACGCGGGTATCCACGGCGGTGAACTCGCTCTCGAACTGGTGGTACTTCTTGCGCACGGCATAGAAGTACAGGCCGATTTCCTGCAGCAGCTCCAGGTCCAGGCCGGTGTCGAACTCGCTGCCCTTGAGCGCGGCGACCATCGATTCGGTGCCGGGGTGGCTGGTGCCCCAGGCGAAGCTGGAAATGGCGGTATCGATGTGGTCGACACCGTTTTCAACGGCCTTGAGCTGGCACATCGCGGCCAGGCCGGCGGTGTCGTGGGAGTGAATGAACACCGGCAGCGACTGCTCGGCCTTGAGCGCCTTGACCAGCTCGCCGGTGGCGAACGGGGTCAGCAGGCCGGCCATGTCCTTGATCGCCACCGAGTCGCAACCCATGGCTTCCATCTGCTGGGCCTGCTTCACGAAGGCATCGATGGTGTGCACGGGGCTGGTGGTGTAGGCGATGGTGCCCTGGGCGTGCTTGCCGGCGGCCTTGACGGCCTCGATGGCCACGCGCAGGTTACGCACGTCGTTCATGGCGTCGAAGATGCGGAACACGTCGATACCGTTGACCGCAGCCTTGGCAACGAAGGCTTTGACCACGTCGTCGCTGTAATGGCGGTAGCCCAGCAGGTTCTGGCCGCGCAGGAGCATCTGCAGGCGGGTGTTGGGCAGTGCGCTGCGCAGCTTGCGCAGGCGCTCCCACGGGTCTTCTTTCAAGAAGCGCACGCAGGCATCGAAGGTGGCGCCGCCCCAGACTTCCAGCGACCAGTAGCCGACTTTGTCGAGCTTGTCGCAGATCGGCAGCATGTCTTCGGTACGCATGCGGGTGGCCAGCAGGGACTGGTGGGCGTCGCGCAGGATCGTGTCGGTAACAAAGATTTTCTTGGACATTATTCGGTTCCTCACAGGCCTGCGTGGGCGGCGATGGCGGCGGCGATGGCCAGGGCCAGCTCTTCGGGTTTGCGCTTGATCGAGTAGTTGGTCAGTTCGGGGTGGCTTTCGACGAAGCTGGTGTTGAACTGGCCGCTACGGAATTCCGGGTTGCGCAGGATTTCCTGGTAATACGCGGCGGTGGTCTTCACCCCCTGCACGCGCATGTCGTCCAGGGCCCGCAGGCCGCGGTCCATGGCTTCTTCCCAGCTCAGCGCCCAGACCACCAGTTTCAGGCACATGGAGTCGTAGAACGGTGGAATGGTGTAGCCGGTGTAGATCGCCGTGTCGGTGCGCACGCCCGGGCCGCCGGGGGCGTAGTAACGGGTGATCTTGCCGAAGCTGGGCAGGAAGTTGTTCTTCGGGTCTTCGGCGTTGATGCGGAACTGCAGGGCGAAGCCGCGGTGCTGGATGTCTTCCTGCTTGATCGACAGCGGCAGGCCCGAGGCGATGCGGATCTGCTCGCGGACGATGTCGATGCCGGTGATTTCCTCGGTGATGGTGTGTTCCACCTGCACCCGGGTGTTCATTTCCATGAAGTACACCTCGCCCTCGGCGAGCAGGAACTCCACGGTACCGGCGTTCTCGTAGTTCACCGCCTTGGCCGCACGCACGGCCAGGTCGCCGATGTAGGCGCGCTGCTCAGGGGTGAGCTGCGGGCTGGGGGCGATTTCGATGAGCTTCTGGTTGCGGCGCTGGATCGAGCAGTCGCGCTCGAACAGGTGCACCACGTTGCCGAAGCTGTCACCGAGGATCTGCGCCTCGATATGCTTGGGGTTGACGATGCATTTTTCCAGGAACACTTCTGCCGAGCCGAAGGCCTTGGTGGCTTCGGAAATGACGCGGGGGAAGTTCTGTTCCAGCTCTTCACGGCTGTTGCAGCGGCGAATGCCGCGCCCGCCACCGCCGGAAGTGGCCTTGAGCATCACCGGATAACCGATGCGGTCGCCTTCCTGCAGGGCTTCGTGGATGTCGGCAACGTTGCCTTCAGTGCCTGGAGTCACCGGCACACCGGCCTGGATCATGGTGCGGCGCGCTTCTGTCTTGTCGCCCATGCGGCGAATCACGTCAGCGGCCGGGCCGATGAACTTGACCCCGCGCTCGGCGCAGATCTCCGCCAGTTCGGCGTTTTCCGACAGGAAACCGTAGCCCGGGTGCAGGGCATCACAGCCGGTTTCCACAGCCAGGTTGACCAGCTTGCGCGGGTTCAGATAACCGGCCAGGGGCTCGGCACCAATGCTGTAGGCCTCATCGGCGCGCTTGACGTGCAAGGCGTGACGGTCGGCGTCGGAGTAGATCGCCACAGAGCGAATGCCCATCTCGGCGCAGGCGCGCACGATTCGAACTGCGATTTCACCCCGGTTGGCGATCAGGATTTTTTTTATCACTGGAGTCTTCCCAAAGCCGTAGGAACAGACGATCCGGTTTCACCGGTCGGCGCGTGACCAGACGTCGCTGGCCAGTCGCACAATCACCCTAGCGTTGTAGGTCGATAAACAAAAATCAATATTTGTTAGGGCCAGTATTAGCAAAAGCTTATAGTTCGGTAACAAGGTTTTGCCAAAACAGGTGAAAAGATGCGTAAGTCATTGATGCGTATGACATTGCGTCAGCTGCAGATCTTCAATGAGGTGTGTGATTTACGCTCCTACAGCCGGGCGGCCGAGGAAATGGCGCTGACGCAACCCGCCGTAAGTCTACAGATACGTCAGCTCGAAGAACTGGTGGGCCAGCCGCTGTTCGAGTACGTCGGCAAGAAGCTCTACCTGACCGAGGCCGCCGAAGCGTTGCAACGCGCCAGCCGGGACATCTTCGGGCGCCTGGAGAACCTCGACATGCAGCTGTCGGACATGCAGGGCTCACTGCAGGGTCAGCTGAAACTGGCGATCGAATCCAGCGCCAAGTACTTCGTGCCACACCTGTTCGCCGCCTTCAAGCAGCGCCACCCGGAGGTCAACCTGACCTTGACGGTGGTCAACCGGGCCCAGGCGATCAGGCGCCTGTCGGATAACCGCGACGACCTGATCATCATGTCCATGGTGCCCCAGGACATGGGGCTGGAGTTCCTGCCCTTCCTCAACAACCCGATCGTCGCCGTGGCGCCGCCGGACCACCCGCTGTGCAAGCTCGAGAGCCTGCGCCTGCAGGACCTTGAACCTCATACCCTGCTGGTCCGCGAGCAAGGCTCGGGCACGCGCAAGGCCTGCGAGGAGTTCTTCAAGGACAAGCGCGTGCACTTCACCCAGACCCTGGAGGTCGCCTCCACCGATTCGCAGCGCGAATGCGTGGTGGCGGGCCTCGGCATAGCCCTGCTGACCCGCCATGCGGTCAACCTGGAACTGGCCACCGGCCTGCTCAAGGAGCTGCCGGTGGAGGAGCTGCCGCTGTACCGCAGCTGGTGCATCGTGCAGGCCAAAGCCAAGCGCCAGTCACCGGTGGCCTTGGCGTTCCAGGCATTCATCCGCAGCGAACGTGCGCAGATCAGCGCGCTTGTTGAGCGTTTTTCGGGGAAGTTGCCGCCGATACCTGCCACACCGTGATGTCCTGCAGCTCGGGGTAGTCGGCCAGCGAGCGCAGCAGTTCGCGGCGGTCGCAGTAGCTTTCGATCGCGCGGCGGAACTCCATGCGGCGCTGGTCCTTTTCCTGCTGCTTGCGAGCCTTGGCGTTGGGTTGGTACGAACCGTCGTGTTCACGTGCCATTGCCTGTCTCCCAGATAGGATGGGGGGGAGTTTCAGACTGGCGCCGCAGGTTTACCGTTTGGCGGTGGAAGGGTGACAGATTCGTGAATCTTCGCTGTCTTTACCGACCATATCGCAGGCTTTGACCGCTCCCACAGGCCTGGGCGCATATCCTGTGGGAGCGGCTTTAGCCGCGAAGCAAGCGACAGGGTGCATGGCACCGGCTTCGCCGGTGTTCGCGGCTGAAGCCGCTCCCACATTGCCGGTGTCGCTTCAGAAGTTGGCGATGAGACCCGTGCCGGTCAGTCGTCTGTAGCCTTGATCGACTTGGGCGACAAACGCAGGCTGCGCAAGCTGCGCTTCACGCTCTTGAGGTGGTTGACCAGACTCGGGCCACGGGCCATGGCCACGCCCATGGCCAGCACGTCGATCACTACCAGGTGAGCAATGCGCGACGTCAGCGGGGTGTAGATTTCGGTGTCTTCGTGTACGTCGATCGCCAGGTTGACCGTCGACAGCTCGGCCAACGGTGTCTGGCTAGGGCACAGGGTGATCAGGTTGGCACCGCTCTCGCGCACCAGGTTGGCGGTGATCAGCAGGTCCTTGGAGCGCCCCGACTGCGAGATGCACACTGCCACGTCACCCGGCTTCAAGGTAACCGCCGACATCGCCTGCATGTGCGGGTCGGAATAGGCCGCAGCAGTGAGCAGCAGACGGAAGAACTTGTGCTGGGCGTCGGCGGCCACCGCGCCGGACGCGCCAAAACCATAGAACTCCACGCGCTGCGCCTGGGCCATGGCACTCACCGCTTGCTGCAGGGCCTGCGGGTCGAGGTGCTCACGCACTTCCATCAGGGTGTGCAAGGTGGTGTCGAAGATCTTCAGGCTGTAGTCGGCAACCGAGTCGTCTTCATGGATGGCGAACTGGCCGAAACTGGCCCCGGCGGCCAGGCTCTGCGCCAGCTTGAGCTTGAGGTCCTGGAAGCCCGAACAACCGATCGCCCGGCAGAATCGCACGATGGTCGGCTCGCTGATCCCCACGTTGTGCGCCAGGTCGGCCATCGAACTGTGCATGACGGCAGCCGGATCGAGCAGCACGTGGTCGGCCACTTTGAGTTCCGATTTGCGCAACAGGTGGCGCGATTGGGCGATATGTTGCAACAGATTCACGGTCTGGACTCGGTTATGATCGGCTGGCCGGGATGTAGCTTTCTTGTAGTTATACTACATGCTCGCCAACCCGCCCAGTTAAACGAACGTGGAGAGTGGTGGTTTGACTATACCTTGCGACATCCTGGTCTTCGGCGGCACTGGCGATCTGGCCCTGCACAAGCTGCTTCCGGCGCTCTACCACCTGTATCGCGAGGCCCGCCTGCACAATGCCGTGCGGATCATCTCCCTGGCCCGCCGCCCGTTGCCGCGCAACGACTACGTCAAGCTCGCCGAACGCCACTGCCGCGCACAGATCGCCCGCCAGGACTTCGACGAGGAGGTCTGGCAGCGCTTCTCGGCGCGCCTGGACTACTTCCCCATGGACGCCGCGCAAAGCGCCGACTTCGGCCGCCTGGCGCGCTACCTGGGCGAGCCCGGCGGGCTGACACGCATCTACTACCTGGCCACCGCGCCCCAGCTGTTCGTGCCCATCGCCAACCACCTGCGCATCGCCGGCCTGGCCGACAACGAGGCGCGCATCGTGCTGGAAAAGCCCATCGGCCATTCGCTGGAGTCGGCCACCGCGATCAACGAAGCGATCGGCGAAGTGTTCGACGAGTCCCAGGTGTTCCGCATCGACCACTACCTGGGCAAGGAAACGGTGCAGAACCTCATGGCCCTGCGCTTCGCCAATGCCCTGCTGGAGCCGGTGTGGCGCAACAGCCAGGTGGACCATGTGCAAATCAGCGTCTGCGAAACCCTCGGCGTGGAGAGCCGCGGCGCCTACTACGACCGCGCTGGCGCCACCCGCGACATGCTGCAGAACCACCTGCTGCAGCTGCTGTGCCTGGTGGCCATGGAGCCGCCGGCGCAGTTCGACGCCGAAGCCGTGCGGGACGAGAAGGTGAAGATCCTGCGTGCCCTCAAACCGATCACTGGCCAGGACGTGCAGGACAAGACGGTGCGCGGCCAGTATGGCGCCGGCAAGATCGGCGGCCAGGAAGTACCCGCCTACTACTTCGAGAAAGATGTCGACAACGACAGCGACACCGAGACCTTCGTCGCCGTCCAGGCGCACGTCGACAACTGGCGCTGGGCTGGGGTGCCGTTCTACCTGCGCACCGGCAAACGCATGGCACGGCGTTCGTCGCAGATCGTCATCCAGTTCAAGCCGGTGCCCCACGAGCTGTTCAGCGGCGGCCAGGTCAACCAGTTGCTGATCCAGCTACAGCCGGACGAGCACATCAGCCTGCGCATGATGACCAAGAGCCCCGGCAAAGGCATGCGCCTGGCGCCCGTCGAGCTCGACCTCAACCTCGCCCAGGCGTTCGCCCAGACCCGCCGCTGGGACGCCTACGAGCGCTTGCTGCTGGATGTAATGGAAGGTGACTCCACGCTGTTCATGCGCCGTGACGAGGTGGAGGCCGCCTGGGCCTGGATCGACCCGATCCTGCAGGGCTGGGAAGAACACTTCCAGGCGCCACGCCCTTACCCCGCGGGCAGCAACGGGCCGGAGCAGGCCAACAGCCTGCTCGCGCGCCATGGCCAGGCCTGGCACCTGTAAACGGCGCTGCAATCGCCTGGACAACGGCAGCGCCGCTCCCAGGCTAGCGCAACAGGTCGGCGGTCGGACGCTCAAGCAATGCCTGGAACGAGGCCGCGTCCACCGGCCGGCTGATCAGGTAGCCCTGCACCTCGTCGCAACCCTGCTCGCGCAGGAACTGCAGCTGCTCGCGGGTTTCCACACCCTCGGCCACCACTTGCAGTTGCAGGCTCTTGGCCATGGCGATGATCGCCCGGGTGATCGCCGCATCCTGGTTGCCGTCGTGCAGGCCACGGATGAATGCCTGGTCGATCTTCACGTAGTCCACCGGGAAGCGTTTCAGGTAGCTGAGCGACGAATAGCCGGTGCCGAAGTCGTCGATCGCCAGTTTGACCCCCAGTTCATGGAGCTGCTCGAAAGTGGCGATGATGTGCTCGACGCTGTCCAGCAACTGGCTTTCGGTGAGTTCCAACTCCAGCAGGTGTGGCGCCAGCCCCGACTCCTGCAGCACCTGGCGCACCAGGCTGACCAGCTTGCCCTGGCGCAGCTGGTACACCGACAGGTTGACCGAGACCCGCACTTCCAGCCCCTGGCTCAACCACTCACAGGCCTGCCAGCAGGCCTGGCGCAACACGAACTCGCCCATCGGCGCGATCAGCCCGGTCTCTTCGGCCAAACCGATGAATTCGCCCGGCGGCACCATGCCCCACTCCGGGTGCTGCCAACGCACCAGCGCCTCGGCAGCATGCAACTGGCCGGTGCGCAGGCACAACTTGGGCTGGTAGTAGACCAGCAGTTGGCCTTCGTCGATGGCCTTGCGCAGCTGGTTCTCCAGTTGCAGGCGCTCCAGGGTGCTGGCGCGCAGGCTCTCGGTGTAGAACTGGAAATTGTCGCCGCCCAGGTGCTTGGCGTGCTGCTTGGCCATGTCGGCCTGGCTGACCAGCGCATTGAGGTCGAAGGTGGCATCCGACAGCACGCTGATACCCACCGACGCGCTGATCACTACTTCATGCCCACCCAAGCGCTGCGGCACCCGCAGCTTGTCGAGCAGGCGCGTGGTGACCCGCACCAGGCTGGAAAGGTTGGTGTAGCCGTCGAACAGGATGGCGAACTCGTCACCCGACAGCCGCGCCACGGTATCGGCCTCCGGTACCGCGTTGGCGATCCGCTGGGCCGTCTTCTTGAGCAACTGGTCGGCCAACTCATGGCCGAGGCTCTCGTTGAGCAGCTTGAAGCGATCCAGGTCGACGTGCAGCAAGGCCAGGCTGCGCCCGTTCAGACGGATGCGCTGGGTGGCCTCGTGCAGACGCAGGCGGAACAACGCCCGGTTGGCAAGCCCGGTCAGATCGTCGTAGTGCGCCAGGTAGCGCAGGCGCTCCTCTGACTCGCGGCGGGCCGATAGATCGGTGTAGAAGCCGACGATGTTGGCGATGCGGCCGCGCGCATCACGCACGCTGTTGAGCTGCAACCACTGCGGGTAGAGCTCGCCGTTCTTGCGCGCCTCGACCAGTTCGCCCTGCCAGCGCCCCTGTTGCTCCAACGCCTGATCGATGGCCTGGCTGTGCCGCCGCGCATCACGGCTGCAGGGCAGCTCCAGGGCGTTGCGAGCGATCAGCTCGGCACGGCCGTAGCCGGTAACGTCGCAGAACGCCTGGTTGACCGCCAGCAACTGGAAGCTTGCGTCGAGGATCGCGATGCCTTCGCTGGCGGCCTCGAAAACCGTGGCAGCCAGGCGTTGCTGTTCTTCCTGCTCCTTGTGCGCCGAGATGTCACGACGGGTGCCGAGCATGCGCACGACCTTGCCGTCGACATCGCGCTCTACCGCCCGGCCGCGGTCCTCGATCCAGCACCAGTGGCCCTGCACATGGCGTACCCGGTACTCGACCCGGTAGTCCTCGGTGCGCCCTTTGAGATGCTCGACCAAGGTGCGCCGCAGCAGCGGCAGGTCATCGGGGTGCAGCCGGGGCTTGAGGTCGGCGCGGACCGAGCGGACCTGGTCGCCATCGAGGCCGAACAGGGCGTGCAACTGGGTGTGATGAACCTCGTCGCTTTCCAGGTTCCAGTCCCAAAGGCCCAGCTCGCTGGCCTGCAGCGCCAGGGCCAGGCGTTGCTCGCTCTTGCTCAGCGCCTGGTTGGCCAGGTCCAGCTCATGGCTGCGCTGGGCCACGCGCTGTTCGAGGCCGTCATGGGCCAGGCGCAACTCGTCCTCGGCCTGGCGGCGTTGGCGAACTTCGGCGCTGAGCTGGTGGTTGAGGTCCTCGGCGTGGCGCTGGGTGCTTTGCAGGTGCTCGATCAATGCCTGGTTCTGGAAGCGCCGCAGCAGGCCGCGCTCGATCAGCCGATTGACCTGCCAGGCCACCACCATCAGGGCGCCCAGCAGGATCAGCCCCAGCCAACCCCAGCCACGCTGGTGGCCGGCGTCATAAGCGAACAGGAAAAGGGTCGGCGGCAACAGGCAGGGCAAGGCGAAACTCAGAAATGCCGGCAGGCTGACGGCATAAGCAACGCTGGCCGACAACACCGCAGTGCCCAGCAGGCCGAACACCCAGGCCTGTTGCTCGAAGTTATCCACAGGCACCAGGGCAATCGCCGCACTGGCCAGTGTCAGCCCGCTGAAGGCGGAGCCGGCGAGGAACATGCGTCGCCAGTTTGGCCTGGCCTGCCGCGAGGGGGTCGCCGCCTCGAACGCCGCCACCTGGATCACCCGCAGGGCGACCAGCGCCAGCAGCCAGGCCAGCCATACGCTCACCAGCAGATAGCGCGCAGGGCTCCACAACAGCCAGGCGCAGAGCGTACCGGTCAGCAGCATGAACAGCGTGGGCAACAGGGAGCCCTGGTACAGCAGGCGGGTGCGCTCGATAGACAGCTGAGTGGCGAATTGCCTGCGAACGCTCCGTGTCGTCTCTGGCGATGCTCCGATCGCCATGCAATCCTGGGTCATAGGGCTGGTTTCTTGTTGTGTTTTTGTTATGGCAGACCACAAATGTGCAGGGAGAATACACAAGCGCCGCGTCGGACCAAACTGCTCCAGGTCATGATTTTGAAATTGTCCCGCCCGTCCAAATGCGACCGCTCAACCACGCAGGCTGGCGAGCCATGCCGATGAACGGTAAATCGCCCGCCTGGTGATTTGCGTCGGCGGCGTTTGCCCCTGCCCCCTGCCCGGCCCTAGAATGGCCGGATGCGCAATGATGACCTCTCCCTCCTGCTGAACTCCCTCAACGACGCTCAACGCCAGGCCGTAGCGGCCCAGGTCGGGCGGCAATTGGTCCTGGCCGGTGCCGGCTCGGGCAAGACCCGGGTGCTGGTGCACCGTATCGCCTGGCTGATCCAGGTTGTAGGGGCCTCCCCACATTCGATCCTGTCGGTGACCTTCACCAACAAGGCGGCGGCGGAAATGCGCCAGCGGATCGAGCAACTGCTGGGCATCAACCCGGCCGGCATGTGGGTCGGCACGTTCCACGGCCTGGCCCACCGCCTGTTGCGGGCGCACTGGCAGGAAGCGGGGCTGGTGCAGAACTTCCAGATTCTCGACAGCGACGACCAGCAGCGCCTGATCAAGCGGGTGATCCGCGAGCTCGGCTTCGACGAGCAGAAGTGGCCGGCGCGCCAGGTCCAGTGGTTCATCAACGGCCAGAAGGACGAGGGCTTGCGCCCGCGCCACATCCAGGCGGGCGGCGACCTGTACCTGACCACCATGCGCGACATCTATAGCGCCTACGAACAAGCCTGCGAGCGCGCCGGGGTCATCGACTTCGCCGAGCTGCTGCTGCGCGCCCTCGACCTGTGGCGTGACCAGCCCGGCCTGCTCGAGCACTACCAGCGCCGCTTCCGGCACATCCTGGTGGACGAGTTCCAGGATACCAACGCCGTGCAGTATGCCTGGTTGCGCCTGCTCGGCGCCGGTGGCGACAGCCTGATGGCGGTGGGCGACGACGACCAGTCGATCTACGGCTGGCGCGGCGCGAAAATCGAGAACATCCACCAGTACACCAGCGACTTCCCTGACGCCGAGATGATCCGCCTGGAGCAGAACTACCGCTCCACCGGTGGCATCCTCAAGGCCGCCAACGCCCTGATCGCCAACAACAGCGGGCGCCTGGGCAAGGAGCTGTGGACCGACATGGGCGAGGGCGAGCCGATCACCCTCTACGCCGCGTACAACGAGCACGACGAAGCGCGTTACGTGGTCGAGACCATCGAAGGCCTGATCAAGCAGGGCAATGCGCGCAACGAAATCGCCATCCTGTACCGCTCCAACGCCCAGTCGCGGGTGCTGGAAGAGGCCCTGCTGCGCGAGCGTATTCCTTATCGCATCTACGGCGGCCAGCGCTTCTTCGAACGCGCCGAGATCAAGAACGCCATGGCCTACCTGCGCCTGCTCGAGGGCCGCGGCAACGACGCCGCCCTGGAACGGGTGATCAACGTGCCGCCGCGCGGCATCGGTGAAAAAACCGTCGAGGCCATCCGCGACCATGCCCGCCACAGCCAGGTGTCGATGTGGGAAGCGATGTGCCAACTGCTCGCCGGCAAAGCGCTGAAGGGCCGCGCCGCCAGCGCCCTGGGCGCGTTCATCGAGCTGATCGAGCAGCTTGCCGCCAAGGTGCTGGACATGCCGCTGCACCTGATGACCCAGACGGTCATCGAGCAGTCCGGGTTGATCATCTATCACCAGGAAGAAAAAGGCGAAAAGGGCCAGGCACGGGTAGAAAACCTTGAGGAACTGGTCAGCGCCGCACGCAACTTCGAGACCAGCGACGAAGACGCCGACCTGACACCGTTGTCGGCGTTCCTCGGCCACGCTTCGCTGGAGGCCGGCGACACCCAGGCCGACGAGCACGAGGACAGCGTCCAGCTGATGACCCTGCACAGTGCCAAGGGCCTGGAATTCCCCTACGTGTTCCTGGTAGGCATGGAAGAAGGGCTGTTCCCGCACAAGATGAGCCTGGAAGAGCCTGGCCGTCTGGAAGAGGAGCGCCGCCTGGCCTACGTGGGCATCACCCGGGCCATGCGCCAGCTGATCATGACCTACGCCGAGACCCGTCGCCTGTACGGCAGCGAAACCTACAACAAGGTGTCGCGTTTCGTACGCGAGATTCCGGCCGGTCTGGTTCAGGAAGTACGCCTGTCGAATTCGGTCAGCCGCCCGTTCGGCGGCGCCAAGGCCCCGGTCAGCAACCTGTTCGCCAACGCCAGCATCCCCGAGACCGCCTTCAACCTCGGCCAGCGCGTGCAGCACGCGGTGTTCGGTGAGGGCGTGATCCTCAACTTCGAGGGCTCCGGCGCCCAGGCACGGGTGCAGGTGAACTTCGCCGAAGGCAGCAAGTGGTTGATGCTGGGGTATGCGAAGCTCGAGGCTATCTGAGCCAGATCGCGGGGCAAGTCGCATCGGCGCACCGCCGCTCCCACGTTGTACAGCGTGGGAGCGGGCGTGCCCCGCGATGATCTACCAGGCCTGGAACAGCAAAACTCGATATCTGTCAGGCAAAAGCTCGAAACATCTTGTCGCTAGCCATGTCCACAGCTTCATGTGCACCATGACGCGCGTGCAATCCACAAAATGGGAACCCCCAACTTATGCAACGTTTTCTTAGCATCGCTCTGGCGCTCTGCGTCGGCCTGACGCTGAGCCTCGACGCCAACGCCAAGCGCTTCGGTGGCGGCAAGAGCTCGGGCGCAGCGCCCATGCACCAGACTCGCCAGGCCGCACCGACCACACCTGCCGCCGCACCGACCGCTCCAGGCCGTGCACCGGCCGCCGCCAGCGGCGCTTCGCGCTGGCTGGGCCCTCTGGCCGGCCTCGCCGCCGGTGGCCTGCTGGCTTCCATGTTCATGGGTGACGGTTTCCAGGGCATGCAGATCATGGACTTCCTGATCATGGGCCTAATCGCCTTCCTGGTGTTCCGCTTCATCGCCGCGCGCCGTCGCCAGCAACAGCCGCAACACGCTGCTGCCGGCCACGCCCCGTACCAGCGCGAAGCCCAGCCGCAGGCCGCCCCGCAGTCGATCTTCGGTGGTTCCGCCGCGCCAGTCGCCGCCGCACCGGCCATCAACGCCCCGGCCTGGTTCAACGAAGCCAGCTTCCTGGCCGCCGCCCGTTCGCACTTCCAGTCGCTGCAGCAGCACTGGGACGCCAACGAGATGGACAAGATCGCCGAGTTCGTCACCCCGCAAATGCTCGACTTCCTCAAGCGTGAGCGCGCCGAACAGGGTGAAGGCTTCCAGTCCACCTACATCGACGACCTCGATGTACAGCTGGAAGGCGTCGAGGACCGCGCCGACAAGACCATCGCCACTCTGACCTTCCGTGGCGTGTCGAAGACCTCGCGCTTCGACCAGGGCGAGGCTTTCAACGAGAGCTGGCACATGGAACGCGCCCAGGGCGAAAACCAGCCTTGGATGCTCGCCGGTATCCGCCAAAACGGTTAACCCGCGCACGTTGCACAAAAAACCCCGGGCCTGTCCCGGGGTTTTTGCTTTTGCCGGAGTCGGCTACTAGGGTATAACGCGCAGCGTTGTCATAAAGGTCAGAGGATGTGAACCGTGGAAGAAGTGATCGAACAACTGCGTGAAGCCAACGAGCCGGTACCGGTGCCGCTGGAGCTGCCCGACGAAGACCAACTGGTCGAAATCGAGGAACAGCTGTTCATCAACATTCCGTTCGTGTTCAAGGAGTTCCTGCTGACCGTCAGCGATGTCGTGTACGGCTCGCTGGAACCTGTGACCGTCACCGACCCGCAGTCCCACACTTACCTGCCGGACGTTGCCTCCAATGCCTGGGACGCCGGTGTACCGCGTGACCTGATCCCACTGTGCCAGGACGGTGAAAACTACTACTGCGTCGAAGAAGACGGCACCGTTGTGCTCTGGGAAGCGGAAGAAGAAGCCATTGGTGAAGACAGCTGGGAATCGGTGTGGCACTGGGCACGGGATGTCTGGCTGGAAAGCTGAATGAGAAATACCCGCATAAAGTAATGGCTCATAGCCATTGAATACCCGTAAAATCGCCAGGCTTTCTGCGCCTGGCGACATCGCTACCGCTCCATCCCCTCGGACGACGATGAAATCTCGCGCAGAGAGCATTCCCTCGCTCAGTGCGAATGATCGCGATTGTTCTCCAGCGTCTCCAGCAAGGCGATCTGCATCCGCGTATGAACGCGGATGAACCAGCGCCACAGCAGCGCCACCACCCCAGCCGCCACCACCGCAATGATCAACAGCAGCTCGCTGGTTGGCAGAATGCTTGCCGACAATGCCGACAGCAGCAGGAAAATCACCAGCAACGACAGCAGCGGGATCACTTCGGCGACCACCCTGCGCACACGTTGCGTGTGACGCCCGGCCATCTCCGGCTTGACCCCCATCTCCGCCAGCAACATCGACAGCGCCTTGAGCTTGCGGTACGCCGCAATCAGGAACGGCAGCGACAGCAGCAGCGCCGCACCCCAGATCAGTGCCTTCTGCTGGCTGACATCCGCCACCCACTCGCTGAGCCATTCGCCGATGCGCCCGGCGAAATAGCCGCCACTGAAGAAGATCGCGATCACCAACGCCAGGTTGACCCCGACCTGCAACAGGATCCGCCGGATCATCGCCGCCAGCATCGCGCCCTCGCCCTGAGGCTGGATGCTGCGCAACCACTCGCCATATAGCGACAGCACCCGTGACAGGCGGCTCGGCATTACCTTGCCCAACTTGATCGACAGCGGGTCGGCCGCACGGATCAGGTAGGGCGTGAGCAGCGTAGTGATGGCCGACACCGCCACCGCGACCGGGTACAGGAAGTCGCTGGTGACCTGCAGGGTCATGCCCAGCGCCGCGATGATGAACGAGAACTCACCGATCTGCGAAAGGCCCATGCCCACCCGTAGCGAGGTGCGCCCATCATTGCCGGCGATGAATGCGCCCATGCCGCAGGAGAGCATCTTGCCCAGCACCACTGCCAGGGTGATCACCACGATAGGCCAGGCGTATTCGAGCAGAATCGAGGGGTCGATCATCAGGCCGATGGCAACGAAGAAAATGGCGCTGAACAGGTCGCGAACCGGCTCGATCAGCCGCTCGATCTTCAACAACTGGCGCGATTCGGCCATGATCGCGCCGATCAGGAAGGCCCCCAGCACCATGCTGTACTCGAGCTTCACCACCAACAGGCAGAAACCGAAGCACAGCCCCAGCACGGTGATCAGCAGCATTTCGTTGCTTTCGAATTTCGCCACATAGGCCAGCAGCCGCGGCACCAGCAGGATGCCGATGACCAGCGCGACGATCATGAACAGCGACAGCTTGCCCACCGTCGAGAACACTTCCCCGGAACTGACCGTGCCACTGACGGCGATGCCCGACAGCAACGCGATGATGCCGATGCCCAGGATGTCCTCGACGATCAGCACGCCGAAGATCAGCTGTGCGAAGCGCTCGTTCTTCATCTTCAGGTCGTTGAGCGCCTTGACGATGATGGTGGTCGAGGAAATGGCCAGGATGGCCCCGAGGAACAGCGAATCCATGGTGTTCCAGCCGAACCAGCGGCCGATCTCGAAGCCGATCCAGATCATCAGCACGATCTCGAGGAACGCGGCGATGAACGCCGTGGCCCCGACCTTGAACAGCTTGCGCAGGCTGAACTCAAGCCCCAGGCAGAACATCAGGAAGATCACCCCCAGTTCGGCGAGGGTCTTGATGGTGTCTTCGTCGTGGATCAGGCCGAAGGGAGGCGTGTGCGGGCCGATGATGAAGCCGGCAACGATGTAGCCCAGCACCACGGGCTGCTTGAGACGATGGAAGAGGATGGTCACAACCCCGGCGACCAGCATGATCACCGCCAGATCCTGGATGAAGCTGATGGCATGCATGGCGCGAGTACTCCTTGTGTCAATGCACGTGGCGGACCACTCCTCCGTCGGAAACGACTGACGCAGAAAGCAGGCACATACTGATTTAATAGATGGAAAAGCCCACGTTGCATGGGCCCCGTCAGGTTAACATCGCGCCTTGCCGCAAAATGCCGATGCAATATGCAGAAACAGATCGGCCGAACCGGCGCCGCTGATGGCAAGATCGGCGTGACGATGGAGCGTCAGCCGACGTCCCGTACCAGGATGGGAAACCTCTATGAGGGGAACAGAAGTGTCAGCAGATACCAGCCCCGCTTCAGCGCAACTTCACCGTGAGCTCACTATGGAACCTGGAAACGCCCAGTTGACTATGACCGTCCTGATGACACCGGACATGGCCAACTTCTCTGGCAACGTACACGGCGGCACCCTGCTCAAGTACCTCGACGAAGTCGCCTACGCCTGCGCCAGCCGTTATGCCGGCACTTACGTGGTCACCTTGTCGGTGGACCAGGTGATTTTCCGCGAGCCGGTGCACGTCGGTGAGCTGGTGACCTTCCTGGCATCGGTCAACTACACCGGCAATACCTCGATGGAGGTGGGCATCAAGGTGGTCACCGAAAACATCCGCGAGCGTTCGGTACGCCATTCCAACAGCTGCTTCTTCACCATGGTCGCCGTGGACGATGATCGCCGCCCGGTGAAGGTGCCGCCGCGCCAGCCGCTCAACAGCGAAGAGAAGCGCCGCTTCCTGCAGGGCCAGCAGCGCCGCCAGATCCGCCAGGAGCTGGAGCAGCGCTATCAGGACCTGAAGACCGACGCCAACTAATAGGCCAGGCGCTGCGCCTCGAAGCGCACGCGCGGGTGGGCAATGCGGTCCTGGGCCCGCACCAGCTGCAGTTCGTAGCTGGCGCAGGCCTGGGTTTCCAGCAGCACCTCATGCACCGCGGCCGCGGCGAACTCGAACGCCTGCACCCAGTTGTCGCCGAGCAGCACCCGGGCCAGGAACAGCCCTGAGGTGAGGTCGCCCACCCCCACCGGCTGACGCGGGAAGGCCAGCAGCGGGCGACGCAGGTGCCAGCTTTCCTTGGCCGTCACCAACAGCATCTCGAACGCATCCTCCGCGCGCCCCGGATAACTCAGGTGCTTGACCAGCACCACCTGCGGCCCACGCTCCAGCAGCCCACGGGCCATGCCGACGCAATCTTCAAGGGACTGCGCCTTGCGCCCGCAGAAGCTGTCCAGCTCCAGCTGGTTGGGGCAGAGGATGTCGGCCTGGGCGGCGGCCTGCTCGAGCAGGAATTCGCTCACCTCGGCGGGCACGATGCAGCCTTTCTCGGCGTGGCCCATGACCGGGTCGCACAGGTACAGCGCCTTGGGGTTGACCGCCTTGATCCGCGCGACACCGGCCAGGATTGCCCGCCCTTGCTCGGCACTGCCCAGGTAACCCGACAGCACCGCATCGCAATGGCCCAGTTCGCCGATATTGGAAATGCCTTCCACCAACGCAGGAATTTGCGCTGGAGCAAGCACTTCCCCCGACCACTGTCCATACTGAGTGTGATTGGAGAATTGCACGGTGTTGAGTGGCCAGACGTTGACCCCGACCCGTTGCATCGGAAACACCGCGGCGCTGTTGCCGGCATGTCCAAAGACCACGTGGGACTGAATGGCGAGCAGATGCGGTGTACGTTTCATGCAGGACGATTCCGAAACTGTGTGAACAAATGTGCGGCCCGCAGTATGAACCCGAATGCCATCTGTACGACAGGCCAGCGGCACAGTTAAGCTGGCTCGACCTGTCTGGAGCTTACGCAAATGCTGACCCTAGAAAACGTCTTCGTCCTGATGCTGGTGGCGACCGCCGGCGCCTGGCTATGGCACAACCACGGGCTGCGCGAAAAAGCCCTGGCCCGGGTCAAGCAGCATTGCGCAAAGCTCGACCTGGAGCTGCTGGACGACGCCGTGGCGCTTAAACGCATCGCATTCGTGCGTGACGCCAATGGCCGCAAACGCCTGGCACGCATCTACAACTTCGAGTTCACCGTCACCGGCGAGCAACGCCACCCGGGTACCGTCACACAGTTCGGCGCGCACAGCGTGCAGATCGAGCTGGCGCCCTACCCCTTCGAGATCAAGACCCCGCCACGCACCGATAACGTCATCGAGATGCAGCAGTGGCGCCAGGAGCACAACCGCTGGCACAACTGATCAGCCATCCAGGCTGCACGCCGCCAGCGCGGCCTGCAGCTCGGCAAATGGCTGGGCCTCGGCGAAGATCAACTCCAGCCGTGAATCCCTGCGCCACTCGCTTGGCTGCCACTCGGGCTGTTGGCCTTCAAGGCCGTTGAATGACTGCCAGCCCTGTGGGCTGTGGATAACCCCTTTGGCCCGGCGCCATGGCCAGGCATGCAAAAAGGCCTTCAATTGGGCGGGATCGAAACGCTGACTGGGGTGCCAGCGCCAACCCACACTCCAACCCCCTTCACCCTCACTGGCCTGGCAGATCGGCTCGGATGGATCTGTCCACAGCGCTGATGGTGCGGCGATCGAGTTGCCCACAGCCAGCCGCTGCAAAGCCGCGTCGACGTCAGCGACTGTGGACAAACCTGGCAAGCGGCCCAATGGCAATGCCCCGTGATCCGTCCAGACCGCAGGCAAGCCGGGGAATCGCGCAGTTATCAACAGGCGCTTGGCTTCATCCACAGATGCCGACTTATTGAAAACCAATAGTGCGGTTGCCGATAAAGCCGCCTGCTGCGCCTCAGGCAGCGGTTCTTCCCTGGCCAGTGCCTGGGCATCCAGCACCATCAGCAGAGGCTGCACGGCCAGCACAGCCTGCCACGGCGTCTGCCCCAGCTGCTGCAGCAATTGCCGAGGATGGCCCAGCCCAGAGGGCTCGATGAACAGCCGGTCCGGGCGCGCCTTGCGCAGCAAGCGGCCAAGACCAACCTGGAACGGCATGCCGTTGACACAACACAGGCAGCCCCCCGCCACTTCACCGATGGCAATGCCATCGTCATCACGCGCCAGCAGTGCCGCGTCCAGGCCGATCTGCCCGAACTCGTTGACCAGCACCGCCCAGCGCTCGTTGGCCGGGCGCTGCGCCAGCAGCTGGCGGATCAGGCTGGTCTTGCCGGCGCCCAGCGGGCCTGCGATTACATGGGTGGGAATGTTCTGCAACATAGGTAGGTATCAGGCAAGTGCGTGGCCCACTATGCCCCGTCAGGCCAGCCAGTCAAGGCTGAGCAGCAGGCGCCGCTCGCCCGGCGCCGTCAGCGGCGAACGGTGGATAAGGCCTGCACCTTCATTGCCAATCCATTTCTCGCCCTTGAGCAGCGCCACGTCACCCGCCGCCAGCTGGCGGATGTTATCCACAGCAGGTTGGTCGAATTGCAACCTTGAACGGTCTATTGCGCCCTCCTCCAACCATTGGCTGCCGCTACCGACATAGGTGGTGAGCAGGCGCACCGGCACGTTATCCACATGGAAACGCGGGCACATCGCGCCATCCAGTACCCGCA
This sequence comes from Pseudomonas sp. GZD-209, assembly GCF_049310485.1. NCBI lineage: Bacteria > Pseudomonadati > Pseudomonadota > Gammaproteobacteria > Pseudomonadales > Pseudomonadaceae > Pseudomonas > Pseudomonas sp. GZD-209. Next base: position 43,977 of record NZ_JBMOWQ010000107.1, on the reverse strand, counting down.
GGCGCAAGCCGATGCGCCGTGCACCGAGCAGGCAGGTGTAGGCCGCCACCAGCCACGCCACATCGGCGACGAAACCTTCGTAGCCATGCAGATCGGCCGCTTCCCTGAGCAGCCCCGGCAGCCGTGGCGGCTGCTGCTCGTCGACATCGATCACCCGCTCGTCCGCCAGTGTCTGGCCGAGGCTCAGCACCAGCGCACAGAAATCCTCGACCTGGGCGGGCAACTGGCGCTGCCAGACGGCCAGGTTGACGCCATCCTTGAGCATGTCCGTCATCACTCTGGGTGACGGCCCGAAGACCTGGCAGATATCCACAACCTGAGCCGCCAGCTTCATGCCGCCTGCTCCTCGATCCAAGGGCCGAACGGATCTGCCAGCCGTAGCCAAGCCATAGGCCCCAGGGCCATTTCTTCCTCGCTCAGCAGGCAGGCGTCCAACGCTGTGGATAACTGCGCAAAGTCGATGTTCTGCCCGATGAATACCAGCTCCTGACGGCAGTCACCGGTGTCCACCGACCATTGCTTGAGGATCGCCGCCATATCCGCTTCGTCTTGCGGCCATTGCTCGCGCGGGACGAAACGCCACCAGCGCCCGGCCAGGCCATGGCGCATCATGCCGCCCGCCTGTGACCAGCTACCGGCCTCCTGGTACTTGCTGGCCAGCCAGAAAAACCCTTTTGAGCGCAGCAGCCGCCCATTGCTCCAGGGCGTGTGGATAAAGTCGAAGAAGCGCTGCGGGTGAAACGGCCGGCGAGCCTGCCAGGTGGTCGCGGCAATGCCGTATTCCTCGGTTTCCGGCACGTGTTCACCGCGCAGCTCCTGCAGCCAGCCCGGCGCTTGCGCCGCCTGATCGAAGTCGAACAGGCCAGTATCGAGGATTCGCGACAAGGCAACCTGGCCCATGACCATCGGCACGATCTGCGCCCGGGCATTGAGGCTGCGCAGGATGGCGATCAGCTCTTCACGTTCGTGCTGGCCGATCAGGTCGATCTTGCTCAGCAGCAACACGTCGGCGAACTCGACCTGCTCGATCAGCAGGTCGCTGATCGAACGTTCATCCTCTTCACCCAGGGTCTCGCCGCGGCTGGCCAGGCTGTCGGCAGCCTGGTAATCACGCAGGAAGTTGAGCCCGTCGACCACGGTGACCATGGTGTCCAGCCGCGCCATGTCCGACAGGCTGCGGCCTTGTTCGTCACGGAAGGTGAAGGTCTCGGCCACCGGCAGCGGTTCGGAGATCCCGGTCGACTCGATCAACAGGTAATCGAAGCGGCCCTCACGCGCCAGGCGCGCAACCTCTTCCAGCAGGTCTTCGCGCAGGGTGCAGCAGATGCAGCCGTTGCTCATCTCCACCAGTTTTTCTTCGGCGCGGTTGAGGCTGACGTTGCGCTGTACTTCGCTGGCGTCGATGTTGATTTCGCTCATGTCGTTGACGATCACGGCAACCCGCAGGTTATCGCGGTTGCGCAAAACGTGATTGAGCAGCGTGCTCTTGCCGGCGCCGAGGAAGCCGGACAGCACGGTGACAGGAAGACGGTTGGGCATGACGGACCTCATCGGGCAGGCGCATTCGAAACGATGCATTGCGTCATGTTATATTATAACAATACAATTTCGCCAAGCCGTCTCGACCGAAGGGTTGCCTGGAGTGCCTCATCGATGAAATTGCCCCGCGCCAGCGCATTGTTGCTGATTGCCCTGCCGGCCTCTTTACTGGCCATGCCCCGCACCGACCTGGCGCTGTGTACGCGCAGCGCCACGCTGTTGGCCTGCCAGGACAGCAAGGGCAACTACTACAGCGTGCGCAGCGCCGGCAGCACCTTCTACCTGCGCGGTTATGAAGTGCAGGGCAAACGGCTGTGGGCACAAACCAACAGCCGCTACGGCGCGCTCACCTTCTTCACGGGCCTTGCCAGCGATGGCGAAGCCTGGGTCGGTTACAGCCGGCGTATCGGCTGGACCACCCTCAATCGCGTCTCGAGCTCTAGCGGCCAGCGCTTCGATCTGCACTGCAGCCTGCTCGGTGGTTGCCGTTGAGCCCTACTTTTTCAGGACACCATTCATGACCAGCCTTAGCCTTTCCCTGCCCGACATCGCCACGCAAAGCAGCCAACACAGCTTGCCGCTGGACTGGGTAGGCATGTGCGGTATCGCCCTGCCGCTGCAGGTGGAAGGTCGCAGCCTGAGCGCCCATGCCAGCGCAGGCGTCAGCCTGGACGACGGGGCTACGCGCGGTATTCACATGTCGCGCTTGTACCTGGCGTTGGAAGCGCTCGAACACCAGCCCTTGAGCCTGCCGCTGATTCGCCAGACCCTCGAGCAGTTTCTCTCCAGCCACCAGGGCCTTTCCAGGAGCGCATACCTTCAGCTGGAATTCGATCATCTGCTCAAACGCCCAGCCTTGATCAGCCCTCTGGCCGGCTGGAAACGCTATCCGGTGCGGCTCGATGCACAGCTGAAAGATGAAATGTTCCACGTGGAACTATCCGTGGATATTCCCTATTCCTCCACGTGCCCCTGCTCGGCCGCACTGGCCAGGCAACTCATCCAGGCGCAGTTCGACCAGGATTTCGCCAGCCAACCGCTGGACCGGGACAGCGTGCGCCAATGGCTGGGCAGCAGCAGTGGCATCGTCGCCACACCTCACAGCCAACGGAGCATGGCCAAGCTACAGGTGCGGCCAGGCACTGATGCGTGGCCGCTGACTGAGCTGATCGACCAGGCTGAGCAAGCCTTGGGCACCGCCGTGCAAACCGCCGTGAAGCGTGCCGACGAACAGGCCTTCGCCCTGGCGAACGGGCAGAACCTGATGTTCTGTGAGGATGCCGCGCGGCGCTTGCACCTGGCGTTGCGCCAGTTGTCGTGGGTGAGCGCGTTCAGCGTGCGCGTGGAACATGCAGAGAGCCTGCATGCCCACGACGCAGTTGCTGTCAGCCGCTGGCGGTGGTGATCAGCTGCGGGGTTTCACGGTGCCGCAGTCGTTGCCCAACCATACCGCCCGCGTGTCCATGCTGCCCTGCTGCTGCACACCCGATGCGTTGAAGGTGCCGTTGACCTTGGTCAGGAACTCCTTGTCGCTGAGGAAGGTGGCCTGGCCTTGCCCCTGGGCTTTCGGGCAGCTGAACTGGAACTTCCAGACATTGCCGGTGCGGTCGGTGATCTTCTGGGTGCAGCCCGATTGAGGGTCTTGCAGCGGGATGTCGTTGGTCTTGACCTGCTCCGGGGTCAGACACGAACGCACGCCCTTGCCACCCACGCTGATACCTTGCTTGGCCAAGGCGCCTTCCATCATCGCCCGCTGCTCTGGCGGCAAGTTCTTCAACTGGCCGAGCATGAACTGCATGTCGGGTAACGGCTTGCCATCGACCTGCATGTTGCTGGTGGTCAGCTCCCACAGGCCGGGTTGCAGCATCTGCGCGTGAACCAACGGGCTACCCAGGCCCACGACCAGGGCGAGCAGTGGCAGACGAATCTTCATGGATGAAAGCTCCTCGAATTACCGGCTCTGGCCGGACTGTGCCGTTAGACGTCATTTTCCCTTGCAGGTTGCAGCCACCCCCTCGATCGTGGTCTGTTAGCGACAGTGCTAACGGCAAGCAGGATGCGTATGGATTACCACAGCCCCTACTTCTTCGGTTACGTGCTCGGCCTGATTCATCTGCTCGGTATCATCGCGGCGCTGCATGCCGTGTTCACCGTGCGTACCGCCCAAGGTGCGATCGCCTGGGCCATGCCCCTGTTCTTCATCCCCTACTTTGCGCTCATCCCCTACCTGATCTTCGGTGCCCGCTCGTTCTATGCATACATCAACGCGCGCCGGCATGCCAACCAGGAGATGCACGTGGCCATGGCCAATCTCAACTGGCGGCCGTGGGTGGAGGAAGCCCTGACCGCCCGCGAGTCCGACAGCTATGCAGCCCTGCGCGCCATGCCCAAGCTGGGGCGCATGCCATGCCTGGCCAACAACGAGGTGAAGCTGCTTATCGATGGCGAAGCCACCTTCAAGGCGATCTTCGCCGCCATCGACAAGGCCCGTGACACCGTACTGGTGCAGTTCTTCATCATCCACGACGACACGCTCGGCCGAGATCTCCAGCAGTTGCTGTTGCGCAAGGCGGCAGAAGGGGTAAGGGTCTTCGTGCTTTACGACCGGGTCGGCAGCCACGCGCTGCCGGCCAGCTACAGCCAGGTGCTGCGCGACGGCGGTGTACAGATACAGGCATTCGCCACCCGCCGCGGCTTGTTCAACCGCTTCCAGGTCAACTTTCGCAACCACCGCAAGATCGTCGTGGTGGATGGGCTGCTGGGCTTTCTCGGCGGGCACAACGTGGGCGACGAGTACCTCGGCGCGCACCCGCGCCTGTCGCCGTGGCGCGACACCCATGTGCAGATCAGCGGCCCGGTACTGGCTTGCCTGCAGGAATCGTTCGCCGAGGACTGGTACTGGGCCACGCGCCAGCTGCCTCCGCTGATCCTGCCCGACACCTACCCTGAAGATGGCGTGCTGTGCCAGGCCCTGGCCAGTGGCCCGGCCGACCCCCAGGAAACCTGCGCGCTGTTCTTCCTCGAAGCCATCCACTCGGCCACTCGCCGGGTCTGGATCACCAGCCCGTATTTCATCCCCGACGAAGCGATCTTTGCCGCCCTGCGCCTGGCCGTGCTGCGCGGCGTCGATGTACGCATCCTCATCCCCGCACGCCCCGACCACCGTATCGTCTATGCCGCCTCCAGCCTGTTTGCCTTCGAGGCGGTGCGCGCGGGCGTGCGGATGTTCCGCTATCAACCGGGGTTCCTGCATCAGAAAGTGGTGTTGGTAGATGATGAGGTCACGGCCATTGGCAGCGCCAACCTGGATAACCGTTCCTTCCGCCTGAACTTCGAGATCACCCTGCTCACCGTGGACCGCGCCTTCGCCGACCAGGTCGAACAGATGCTGGTGAACGACTTCGAACAGGCCAGGGAGATCACCGCCGAGGACAGCCGCGACACCCATCGCCTGCAGCAACTGGGGATGCGTATCGCGCGTTTGATTTCGCCGATCCTGTAGCGCCTCGGCGTGCCTTGCAGGGGCACGCCGGGCAGCCCGTCAGCGATAGATGTCCTCACGCGTCCACGGCAGGTCGTGATGGCCATCGGCGAAAGGTTTCACGGCGAGGATCTGGTGCAGGTTCATCCAGCCCTTGCTGAAGGCGTAGGCGCAGCCGGCCAGGTACAGGCGCCAGATCCGCAGGGTCTTCTCCGGCACCAGCGCGGCGGCGCGGTGCAGCTGGTTCTCAAGGTTCTCGCTCCAGTGGTTGAGGGTCTTGGCGTAGTGCAGGCGCAGGCTCTCCACGTCCACCACCTCCAACCCCGCTTCGCAGATGCGCGCGCTGATCATCGAGATGTGCGGCAACTCGCCGTGGGGGAATACGTAGCGGTCGATGAACGCACCCGCGCCACGGCCCACCGGGCGACCGTCCACATGCTTGGCGGTGATGCCGTGATTCATCACCAACCCGCCCTCGCGCACCGCACTGAACAGCTTGCGGCAATAGAGTTCGAGGTTGGCGTGGCCGACGTGCTCGAACATGCCGACGCTGACCACCTTGTCGAAGCGGCCATCCTCGGGCAGGTCACGGTAATCGAGAATGTGCAGGTCGACCTTGTCGCCCAGCCCCTCCTCCTTGACCCGCTGTCGGCCCAGTTTCAGCTGCTCTTTGCTCAGGGTGATGCCGTACACCTTGGCGCCATACTCACGGGCGGCAAAACGCGCCAGCCCACCCCAACCGCAACCGACGTCCAGCAGGTAGTCACCGCCCTGCAGGCGCAACTTGCGGCACAGGTGATCGAACTTGTCCTGCTGGGCCTGGGCCAGAGTGTTGTCCGGCTCTTTGAAATAGGCACAGGAATAGACCATGTCCGGGTCCAGCCACAGCTGGTAGAACGCATTGGACAGGTCGTAGTGGTAGGAGATGGCTTCGGCGTCGGTGCTCTTGTCGTGAGAGGTGCGCTGCGGCAGCACGTCGTCCTCGTCCTTGAGCAGCGTTTGGCTAAGCTCGTCACACACCCGGATCACTTCGCCGATATCGCCTTCGAGCTCCAGTTGGCCTTCGACGAAAGCCGAACCCAGTGCTTCCAGGTTGGGATGGGTCAACTGGGCGATCAGCTGGGGGTCCTTGACCACGATGGTGACCTGCGGACTGGGCCCCAGATCGAACTGGTTGCCGTCCCACAGCTTGACCCGCAACGGTATGTCCAGGCTCTGCAAAACGGGTGGAAGTTGCGCAAGCATTCATGACCCTCCCTTTCACGGATTCGGAACGCCACGTCTTATCAAGTCGGACGCTACCGCATGAGGGTAGTTCATTCGTGCGAAGTTTCCGTTAGCCGCGACCATGGTCTAGAACTATCTGGCACGGCAAACGCTGCAGATTGTATACAATCCGCCGCACTCAGACTAACCTTATGCCCCTCTTCGCTTCCTCACCCTTGGAGTAACTAACCCATGAAATCCTATGACGTGGTGATCATCGGCGGCGGCCCCGGCGGCTACAACGCAGCGATCCGGGCCGGCCAGCTGGGTATGAGCGTGGCCTGCGTGGAAGGCCGTTCGACCCTCGGCGGCACCTGCCTGAACGTCGGTTGCATGCCCTCCAAGGCATTGCTGCACGCCTCCGAGCTGTTCGAGGCGGCCAGCGGTGACGAGTTCGCGCACCTGGGCATCGAGGTCAAGCCAAGCCTGAACCTGGCGCAGATGATGAAACAGAAGGATGAAAGCGTGACCGGCCTGACCAAGGGCATCGAGTACCTGTTCCGCAAGAACAAGGTCGACTGGGTCAAGGGCTGGGGCCGCCTGGACGGCGTCGGCAAGGTCGTCGTCAAGGCCGAGGACGGCAGCGAAACTACCTTGCAGGCCAAGGACATCGTCATCGCCACCGGCTCCGAACCGACCCCGCTGCCGGGCGTGACCATCGACAACCAGCGCATCATCGACTCCACCGGTGCCCTCTCCCTGCCCCAGGTGCCCAAGCACCTGATCGTGATCGGCGCCGGCGTGATCGGCCTGGAGCTGGGTTCGGTGTGGCGCCGCCTCGGCGCCGAGGTGACGGTGATCGAGTACCTCGACCGCATCTGCCCAGGCACCGATGAAGAAACCGCCAAGACCCTGCAAAAGGCCCTGGCCAAGCAAGGCATGGCCTTCAAGCTCGGCAGCAAGGTCACCCAGGCCAGCGCTTCGGCCGATGGCGTCAGCCTGACCCTGGAGCCGGCCGCTGGCGGCAGCGCCGAAACCCTGCAGGCCGACTACGTGCTGGTGGCTATCGGCCGTCGCCCGTATACCCAGGGCCTGAACCTGGAAAGCGTGGGGCTGCAAACCGACAAGCGCGGCATGCTGGTCAACGACCACCACCGCAGTTCGGTCCCGGGCATCTGGGTGATCGGCGACGTTACCTCCGGCCCGATGCTGGCGCACAAGGCCGAGGATGAAGCCGTGGCCTGCATCGAACGCATCCACGGCAAGCCGCACGAGGTCAATTACAACCTGATCCCGGGCGTCATCTATACCCGCCCGGAGCTGGCCAGTGTCGGCAAGACCGAAGAGCAGCTCAAGGCCGAAGGCCGCGCCTACAAGGTCGGCAAGTTCCCCTTCACGGCCAACAGCCGCGCCAAGATCAACCATGAGACCGAAGGCTTCGCCAAGGTTCTCGCCGACGCCAACACCGACGAGGTGCTGGGTGTGCACCTGGTCGGCCCGAGCGTCAGCGAGATGATCGGCGAGTTCTGCGTGGCCATGGAGTTCTCGGCCTCGGCCGAAGACATCGCCCTCACCTGCCACCCGCACCCGACCCGTTCCGAGGCCCTGCGCCAGGCGGCGATGAATGTGGATGGGATGGCGATGCAGATCTGATCGGCAGGTCTGTTGTACCCCTGTGGGAGCGGGTTTACCCGCGAAGATGACAACTCGGTGCCTGGCACGGGCTATGCCCGTGTTCGCGGGTGAACCCGCTCCCACAAGGATCGCTCAGCTGTTTGAATAGCGAGCAAGACAGTTGCACTGACATCCGCCCATCAGCCGTGCGCCAGCTTCTGGTCCACACCCTCCCGGAACCGCGACGCCAGGAACGGCGTGATATCCAGCGGCAACGCCTCGTTGTGGACAACCTTGTCCAGCAGCACCCCGGTGATCGCCGACGTCAGGATCCCGGTGCGGAAGTGTCCACAGGCATTGAAGTACCCCTCGACGTTATCCACAGGCCCGAGGATCGGCAGCTCATCCGGCGACCCCGGGCGTAGCCCGGCCCAGGTGCGCTTGAGGTTCACCTGCGCCAGCTCCGGCACGCAACGAATGGCTCCCTGCACCAGCCCACTGATCTCCGGGAAGGTGTTGCTGACATCGAAGCCTTTCTCTTCAGTGGTACTGCCGATCAGGATCTCGCCATTGTCCTTCTGCGCCATGTAGCAATCGCTGGTGGTGATGCAGCCATCGAGCAGCTTGGGCAGGCGCTCGGTCAGCACGATCTGGCCCTTTACCGGCTTGACCGGAATGCTCAGGCCCGTCGCCCACTCGCTCAGCTCGGCAGCCCAGGCGCCCGCAGCGTTGATCAGTGTGTGGCAGTGGAACTCGCCGGCTTCGGCAGTGCGCACGCCCTTGATCCGCGAGCCTTCATGCAGCACCCCGGTGACATTCACGTTGGGGTACAGGTCGACACCGTTCTGCCGCGCCGCCTCCAGGAAAGCGTCGCCCAGTCGGAACGGGCTCACCTGGTGATCGCAGAGGAACTCCAGCGCGCCATTGGCCTGCTGCGTCACCGCCGGCTCCGAGGCCCGCAGCGCGTCGCGGTCGAGCCAGCGCACCTGGTCGGCCAGGTGGGGGATCTGCTTGACGATGTGCTCGGCGTACAGCTGGTCCTCGTCATCCTGGATGATGTACTTGAGCCCGGTTCGCTCGAACTTGAAGTCCATGCCGTGACGCTCGATCAGCTCGCGGTGCAGTTGTGGATAAATCGCGTTGGACTGCAGGGCGAAGTCGAAGAAGCACGGCGGCAGGATATGCGGGGTACTGGAGTCGACCACCACCGCTGCGCCATTGGCCTCGCGCTTGCTGCGCGAGGACATCATGCGAAAGAAGATCACACCGCAGCCCAGCCCCACCGATTCGCCGATGGCCCACAGGCCGCCCGCCGACGCGCGCGTGGCGTTGCCCGGGCGCTTGCTGTCGATCAGGGCGATTTTCAGGTTGCTGCGTTTGGACAGCTGGTAGGCGCAGGACGCGCCGATCACGCCGCCGCCGGCGATGATGATGTCGTAATGCTTGGCCATGCTCAGGCCTCCGTGCCGAGGTGTGCGAATGCGGAAAACGGGATCGGGTCCACCGGGAAGCGTGGGCGCAGCCAGCCGACATCCTGGCGCCCGGTGGCGCTGCGCAGGCGATCGCTGCAGTATCCGACGCACATGCGCCCCTGGCAGTCGCCCATGCTCACCCGGGTGCGCATCTTCAGGCTGGCCATGTCCTGCACGCCCTGTTCCAGCGCCAGGTCGATCTGCTCGCGGGTGACGTGTTCGCAACGGCAGATCACCGTGTCGGCCTGGGGCAGTTCGACCTGCGCCGCCCCCCGTGCGGTGAAGCGTTCCACGCCCGCGCGGAAACGCTTGATCGCGGCGAGCTTGCCCAGGTACAGCTCGCGCCGTTCGATGGCCTGTTCGGCATCGAGCTTGCCCATCTGCAGGAGCATCGACAGCGCAGCGATACGCCCGGTCAGCATCGCCGCCTCGCCGCCACGGATACCGGCCATGTCACCCGCCAGGTGGGTGTTCGGGCGGCTGCTCTGCTGCCACACGTTGCACACCGCGCGCAGGTAGCCGTCTTCGCTGAAACCGTGTTCCAGGCCCAGTTGCTGGCTGAGCTGGGTGCGTGGGATGAAGCCGTAGCCCACCGCCAGCGTCTGCACCGTCTCGCGCTGGACGCGGGTCATGTCCGGCTTCCAGTCCTGGGTGTAGGGCGCAACGCTGACCTCGCACAGCTCATCCTCGCCCGTGGCCCCCACCACGCCCCAACCGTAGTGCATGGGGATGCCGTTGAGCTTCATGTAGGCGAGCATGCTCAGGCCATCGAGGAACAGCTGCGGTTTGTTCATCAGCGCCAGGCTTTCCTTGGCGATGCGGTTGAACGCGCAGGCTTCATATACCCCGCTGACCTTGGCCCCGGCGGCATGCAGCTGGCACGCAACCAAGGGCAACAACGGCCCGGTGCCGGCGATCAAGGTGCTGCCCAGCGGCTTGACCACGCCGCTCTTGATCTGCAGTTGCAGCCCGCCCAGCAGGATCACCCCCGGCAGGGTCCAGCCGGGGAACGGCACATTGCGCTCGTGGCAGCCGGCGGCCAGCAGCAGGTGGGAATAGTCGATCTCGTGCAGTTGCTCGTCGCCATCGAGCACCATCAGGCGCTGGTCATCGCCGCCCACCACGCGGTGGTTGAGGCGCAGGTCGATATGGCTGGCGCTGACGGCAAAGTCCTCGTGCAGGGTGTTCAGGGCCTTGGCGTAACGAGGGCCGAGGTAACCGAGGTCGATGCCGGCACGCAACGGGCCACGGTAAACCACCCCGCCTGGGCGCGAGGCTTCATCGAACAGCAGGCTGTCGACGCCGTGGGCGGCCAGCTCGATGGCCGCCCCCATGCCAGCAGAGCCAGCACCGACGATCACTGGGCGAAGGCTCATGAGCGGGCCTCCCCGTGTACGCGATTCACTTCGGTCTCGATCTGCATGCCCGGCTTGACCACCGTCTGGCACGCCCGGCGCTTGGGCCGCCCGTCGATCTGCACCAGGCAGCAGTGGCACACACCCATGCCGCAAAAGGCGCCGCTGAGCTGGTCGTGGTCATTGCGCGCCAACTGGCGCAGGCCAATGGCATTGAGCACGCTGAGGACGGTCTCCCCCGCGCTGGCCACTGCGGGCAGGCCATTGACCAGCAGGGTCATTTCCGCGCCTTCCAATGGCTGGATATCGTGCTTTCGTTGCAACGTCTGCATTTCCTGTCGTCCTTGATGACTGGTGGGTCGAGGGACGTTAGGGCAAACGCTGGGTGAAAACATTGATCCATGCCAGACGCATGATGTAGGAAAGTTCCGGGGCGACGGACGTGCGACGGACTTCACGTAAGTCGTGGGATTCGAGAACGCGATCCTGGAAAAGACAAATGGGGCCGCTTTGCGGCCCCATTAGTGGCGATGAAACGTTAACTGTTTGGCATGAGCACAGAGCCTGTCTGTTACTCCACCGTCACCGACTTGGCCAGGTTGCGCGGCTGGTCGACGTCGGTGCCCTTGAGCACGGCAACGTAGTACGACAGCAGTTGCAGCGGGATGGTGTAGAGGATCGGTGCCAGGGCGTCAGCGATGTGCGGCACCTTGATCACGTGGGTGCCCTCGCCGTTGCTCATGCCGGCGTTCTCGTCCGCGAACACCACCAGCTCGCCGCCACGGGCGCGCACTTCCTGCAGGTTGGACTTGAGCTTTTCCAGCAGCTCGTTGTTCGGCGCCACGGTGACCACCGGCATGTCGTTGTCGACCAGCGCCAAGGGGCCGTGCTTGAGCTCACCGGCCGGGTAGGCTTCGGCGTGGATATAGGAAATTTCCTTGAGCTTGAGCGCACCTTCCATGGCCACCGGGTACTGCGCGCCACGGCCAAGGAACAGGGTGTGGTGCTTGTCGGCGAACAGCTCGGCGATCTTCTCCACCACGCCGTCCATCGCCAGGGCTTCGCTCAGGCGGGCCGGCAGGCGGCGCAGTTCTTCAACCAGTTCGGCTTCGACGCCGTCCTGCAGCGTGCCGCGCACCTGGCCCAGGGCCAGGGTCAGCAGCATCAGCGACACCAGCTGGGTGGTGAAGGCCTTGGTGGAAGCGACGCCGATTTCCGGGCCGGCCAGGGTCAGCAGGGTCAGGTCGGATTCGCGCACCAGCGAGCTGATGCCCTTGTTGCAGATCGCCAGGCTGCCGAGGAAGCCCAGTTCCTTGGCATTGCGCAGGGCGGCCAGGGTATCGGCGGTTTCGCCGGACTGCGAGATCGAGACGAACAGGGTGTCCTGCTGCACCACCACCTTGCGGTAGCGGAACTCGCTGGCCACTTCCACCTGGCAGGGAATACCGGCCAGCTCTTCGAGCCAGTAACGGGCGACCATGCCGGCGTGGTAGCTGGTACCACAGGCGACGATCTGCACGTTGCGCACCTTGGCGAACAACTCGGCGGCCTGGGGGCCGAAAGCCTGGACCATCACGTGGTCCTTGGCCAGACGGCCTTCGAGGGTGCGCTGCACCACGGTCGGTTGCTCGTGGATTTCCTTGAGCATGAAGTGGCGATAGTTGCCCTTCTCAGCGGCTTCGGCGCCTTCGTGGTACTGCACCGTCTCGCGCTGAACCGGCTGGCCGGCCTGGTCCCAGATCTGTACCTGGTCACGGCGGATCTCGGCGATGTCACCCTCTTCCAGGTACATGAAGCGGTCGGTGACCTGGCGCAGGGCCAACTGGTCGGACGCCAGGAAGTTCTCGCCAAGGCCCAGGCCGATCACCAGCGGGCTGCCGCTGCGGGCAGCGACCAGGCGGTCCGGCTGGCTGGCGCTGATCACGGCCAGGCCATAGGCGCCATGCAGGCGCTTGACCGCAGCCTTGAGGGCGTCGGTCAGGTCCGGGATGGTCTTGAGCAGGTGGTGGATCAGGTGAACGATCACCTCGGTGTCGGTTTGCGAGGTGAACACGTAACCCAGCTGCTTGAGCTCTTCGCGCAGGGCTTCGTGGTTTTCGATGATGCCGTTGTGCACCACGGCCACGTCATGGCCAGAGAAGTGCGGGTGGGCGTTGCCCTCGGTCGGTGCACCGTGGGTGGCCCAACGGGTGTGGGCGATACCCAGCTGCCCGGCCAGCGGTTCGGCGCTGACGGCGGCTTGCAGCTCGCTGACCTTGCCGATACGGCGACGGCGCTCAAGGCCGCCCTGCTGGCTGTAGACGGCCAGGCCGGCACTGTCATAGCCACGGTACTCGAGGCGCTTGAGGCCTTCGATGAGGATTGCTGTGATATTGCGCTCGGCAACGGCACCAACGATTCCACACATAAGTTGTTGCTCCTAGCTGATAGCGGCGCAGATCAGATTGATGCCGCGGGCTTGAATGCGGTCGCGTGCCTCGGCGGGCAGGCGATCATCGGTAATAAGGGTGCTGACGCTGCTCCAGGGCAGCTCCAGGTTGGGGATCTTGCGGCCGACCTTGTCCGACTCGACCATCACGATCACCTCGCGGGCCACCTCGGCCATGACCCGGCTCAGGCCCAGCAGTTCGTTGAAGGTGGTGGTGCCACGTTCCAGGTCGATGCCGTCGGCGCCGATGAACAGCTGGTCGAAATCGTATGAGCGTAGAACCTGCTCGGCCACCTGGCCCTGGAACGACTCCGAATGAGGGTCCCAGGTGCCGCCGGTCATCAGCAGCACCGGCTCGTGTTCCTGCTCGCTGATGGCGCGGGCCACGTTGAGCGAGTTGGTCATCACCACCAGGCCAGGCTGGCGCCCGAGCTGGGGAATCATCGCCGCAGTGGTGCTGCCACTGTCGATGATGATGCGCGCGTGCTCACGGATGCGTTCGACTGCGGCCCGGGCGATGGCCTGCTTGTACTGGGACACCGGCTGTACCGTCTCCGCCAGCAGCTCCTGGGGCATGGTCACGGCACCACCGTAACGGCGCAACAGCAGGCCGTTGGCTTCCAGGGCAGCGAGGTCCTTGCGGATGGTCACTTCCGAAGTTTCGAAACGTTTGGCCAGGGCGTCGACGCTCACCTCGCCCTGCTCGGCGAGCAAAGCCAGGATGTTGTGGCGACGCTGGGGGGTGTTTCGTTTCGACATGGCTGTTTTAAGTTTCGATTCGAAAGTTAAGTGGCGCAATCAAAACCTAAAATCGATGTTTAGTCAAGACACGGGGCACACATCGTGAGCGCTGGCTTGCTCCGCGAATAGGCATCGACGTTATCGCGGGGCAAGCCCGCTCCCACTATGATTGGGCAAGGATCGACAAAAAAGCCGGCTTATTCACATAAGCCGGCTTTCGATCGAAATCGCTGTGGATAACTCAGTTCTTCTTGATCTTCTCCGGCCGTTTCCAGCCTTCGATGTTGCGTTGCCGTGCACGCGCCACGCCCAACTGGCCGGCGGGGACCGTCTGGGTGATGGTCGAGCCTGCGGCAGTGGTGGCACCGGCCTGGATTTCCACAGGCGCCACCAGCGAGTTGTTGGAGCCGATGAACACGTCCTCGCCCATCACAGTGCGGAACTTGTTGGCGCCGTCGTAGTTGCAGGTGATGGTGCCCGCACCGATGTTGGTACGCGCGCCGATCTCGGCATCGCCCAGGTAAGTCAGGTGGCCAGCCTTCGCACCTTCACCCAGGTGGGCGTTCTTCAGCTCGACAAAGTTACCCACATGGGCCTTGGCCTCCAGCACGCTGCCCGGGCGCAGGCGAGCGAACGGGCCGGCATCGCTGCCTTCGCCCATCACCGCACCGTCAAGATGGCTGTTGGCCTTGATCACCACGCCCTTGCGCAGGGTGCTGTCCTTGATCACGCAGTTGGGGCCGATCTGCACGTTGTCCTCGATGACCACCTTGCCCTCGAGGATGACGTTGATGTCGATCAGCACATCGCGCCCGACGCTGACCTCACCACGCACATCGAAACGTGCCGGGTCACGCAGGGTGACGCCCTGGGCCATCAGGCGGTGACCAGCGCGCAGTTGATAGTGACGCTCGAGCTCCGCCAACTGGCGGCGGTCGTTGGCACCCTGCACTTCCATCGGGTCGTGGGGCTGCTCGGTGGCTACCACCAGGCCATCGGCCACAGCCATGGCGATCACGTCGGTGAGGTAGTACTCGCCCTGGGCGTTGTTGTTGGACAGGCGGCCCATCCAGTCGGCCAGGCGCGCCGCCGGCATGGCGAGAATACCGGTGTTGCCCTCTTTGATCGCCTTCTGCGCGTCGCTGGCATCCTTGTGCTCGACGATTGCGGTGACCGCGCCTTGCTCGTTACGCACAATGCGGCCATAGCCGGTCGGGTCGGCGAGGTTGACCGTCAGCAGGCCCAGCTGGCTGGCGCTGACCTTGGCCAGCAAACGCTGCAGGGTTTCCACCTCGATCAGCGGCACATCGCCATACAGCACCAGCACGGTATCGGCGGTGACTGCCGGCAGGGCCTGGGCGACAGCGTGGCCAGTGCCCAGCTGCTGGTCCTGCATGACGAAGTTCAGGTCGTCCGCGGCCAGGCGTTCACGCACAAGCTCCGCACCGTGGCCAATGACCACGTGGATGCCCGTGGGCTGCAGTTGGCGAGCGCTGTGGATAACATGGCCAAGCATGGAGTTGCCGGCTACCGGGTGCAGCACCTTGGGCAGTGCCGAGCGCATACGGGTGCCTTGGCCTGCGGCGAGAATGACGATATCGAGGGACATTGACTGGCTACCAATCCTGGGCGGTCAGGGAAATGACCGGGGACCAAATTCTTGAAAAAGAAAAAGGGTAGCCGAGGCTACCCTTTAACTCAATCGCAGCGGAAGTGACCGGCAAAAGCCAGGTTACTTGCCTTTGCGCATTTGCTGGACAGTACGCAGCTGAGCTGCAGCCTCGGCCAGACGTGCGGCAGCAGCGCCGTAGTCGAAGTCCGAGCCTTTAGTGTTCAGCGCGTTCTCAGCAGCCTTGAGGGCTTCCTGAGCCTGAGCTTCGTCCAGGTCGGCAGCGCGCTGCACGGTGTCGGCAAGAACCTTGACCATGTTCGGCTGCACTTCGAGGAAGCCACCGGAGATGTAGAACACCTCTTGAGTGCCACCCTGCTTGGTCAGCGTGATCGGACCAGGCTTGAGATTGGTGATCAGCGGCGCGTGGCCCGGAGCGATACCAAGATCACCCAGGTTACCGTGCGCAACTACCATCTCGACCAGGCCGGAGAAGATCTCTCCTTCCGCGCTGACGATGTCGCAATGGACTGTCATAGCCATCTGCTTGCCTCAACCTGATAGCGCCCCTTGCGGGGCGCATGAATTACAGTTTCTTGGCTTTCTCGATCGCTTCGTCGATGCTGCCGACCATGTAGAACGCTTGTTCTGGCAGGTGGTCGTAGTCACCTTTGAGGATGCCGCTGAAGCCAGCGATGGTGTCCTTGAGCGAAACGTACTTGCCTGGCGAGCCGGTGAAGACTTCGGCCACGAAGAACGGCTGCGACAGGAAGCGCTGGATCTTACGAGCGCGGGCTACCAGTTGCTTGTCGGTCTCGGACAGTTCGTCCATACCCAGGATCGCGATGATGTCTTTCAGCTCTTTGTAGCGCTGCAGAACATACTGAACGCCACGAGCGGTGTCGTAGTGCTCGTTGCCGATCACGTTCGGGTCCAGCTGGCGCGAAGTCGAGTCCAGTGGGTCGACCGCTGGGTAGATACCCAGGGAGGCGATGTCACGGGACAGAACGACGGTGGCGTCCAAGTGGGCGAAGGTGGTCGCTGGCGACGGGTCGGTCAAGTCGTCCGCAGGTACGTATACGGCCTGGACGGAGGTGATCGAACCTTCCTTGGTGGAGGTGATGCGCTCTTGCAGAACGCCCATCTCTTCAGCCAGGGTCGGCTGGTAACCTACTGCCGAAGGCATACGGCCCAGCAGTGCGGATACTTCGGTACCGGCCAGGGTGTAACGATAGATGTTGTCGACGAACAGCAGAACGTCGTTACCTTCGTCACGGAACTTCTCAGCCATGGTCAGGCCGGTCAGCGCTACGCGCAGACGGTTTCCTGGTGGCTCGTTCATCTGACCGTAGACCAAGGCTACTTTGTCGAGAACGTTGGAGTCCTTCATCTCGTGGTAGAAGTCGTTACCCTCACGAGTACGCTCACCCACACCAGCGAACACGGAGTAACCGCTGTGTTCCATGGCGATGTTACGGATCAGTTCCATCATGTTTACGGTCTTGCCAACACCGGCACCACCGAACAGACCAACCTTACCACCCTTGGCGAACGGGCAAACCAGGTCGATAACCTTGATGCCGGTTTCCAGCAGGTCGTTGCCGCCTGCCTGGTCAGCGAACGAAGGCGCTGGCTGGTGGATACCGCGACGCTCTTCTTCGCCGATCGGGCCGGCTTCGTCGATTGGGTTGCCCAGAACGTCCATGATACGGCCCAGAGTGGCCTTACCAACTGGAACGGAAATGGCAGCGCCGGTGTCGACGACATCCAGACCGCGCTTCAGGCCTTCGGTCGAGCCCATCGCAATGGTACGAACCACGCCGTCGCCCAGCTGCTGCTGAACTTCCAGGGTGGTTTCCGCGCCTTGTACTTTCAGCGCGTTGTAAACACTCGGCACGACGTCACGTGGGAATTCCACGTCGATGACGGCGCCGATGATTTGAACGATACGTCCGCTACTCATAGCTGGATCCTCTGAATTTTTGAACCGTTAAACCGCGGCAGCGCCGCCGACGATTTCCGAGATCTCCTGGGTGATCGCAGCCTGACGCGCCTTGTTGTAGATCAACTGCAGCTCTTTGATCAAATCACCGGCGTTGTCTGTGGCGTTCTTCATGGCGATCATCCGGGCCGCTTGTTCAGCAGCGTTGTTCTCGACCACCGCCTGGTATACCTGCGACTCCACGTAACGCACCATCAAGCCGTCCAGCAGCTCTTTTGCGTCGGGTTCGTACAGGTAATCCCAGTGATGCTTGAGATCCTGATCCGGGGTTGCCACCAACGGTACCAATTGCTCGACCGTCGGTTTTTGGGTCATGGTGTTGATGAACTTGTTCGAAACCACCGAAAGGCGATCGATACGGCCGTCCAGGTAGGCGTCCAGCATCACTTTGACGGAGCCGATCAGATCGTTGATCGATGGCTCTTCGCCCAGGTGGCTGATCGCTGCTACGACGTTGCCGCCAAAGATGCGGAAGAAAGTCGCACCCTTGCTGCCGATCACGCACAGGTCGATTTCCACGCCCTGTTCGCGGTTTGCGCTCATGTCCTTGACCAGGGCCTTGAACAGGTTGGTGTTCAAGCCACCGCACAGACCACGGTCACTCGACACCACGACATAACCAACGCGCTTTACAGGGCGCTCGATCATGAACGGGTGGCGGTATTCCGGGTTGGCGTTGGCCAGATGACCGATCACCTGGCGGATACGCTCCGCGTAAGGACGGCTAGCAGCCATGCGCATTTGTGCCTTGCGCATCTTGCTTACCGCCACTTTCTCCATGGCGCTGGTAATTTTTTGCGTGCTTTTGATGCTCGCAATCTTACTGCGAATCTCTTTTGCGCCTGCCATGTATCACCTATCAGGTTAGCAAGCGGGGGCCGGAGCCCCCGCTGCGGCTTACCAGGTCTGGGTGGCCTTGAACTTCTCGATACCGGCTTTCATGCCAGCGTCGATTTCGTCGTTGAAGTCACCCTTCACGTTGATCTTGGCCATCAGTTCGGCGTGATCACGGTTGAAGAAGGCGATCAGCGCTTGCTCGAAGCTGCCGACCTTGGAGACTTCTACGTCAGTCAGGAAACCACGCTCAGCGGCGTACAGCGACAGGGCCATGTCGGCGATCGACATTGGCGCGTACTGCTTCTGCTTCATCAGCTCGGTTACGCGCTGACCATGCTCCAGCTGCTTGCGGGTCGCTTCGTCCAGATCGGAAGCGAACTGGGCGAATGCAGCCAGTTCACGGTACTGAGCCAGAGCGGTACGGATACCACCGGACAGTTTCTTGATGATCTTGGTCTGAGCGGCACCACCTACGCGGGATACCGAAACACCGGCGTTCACTGCAGGGCGGATGCCCGAGTTGAACATGGCCGATTCCAGGAAGATCTGACCGTCGGTGATCGAGATCACGTTGGTCGGAACGAACGCGGAAACGTCGCCAGCCTGGGTTTCGATGATCGGCAGAGCGGTCAGGGAACCGGTTTTGCCGGTGACTGCGCCGTTGGTGAACTTCTCTACGTACTCTTCCGAAACGCGCGATGCACGCTCCAGCAGACGGGAGTGGAGGTAGAACACGTCGCCTGGGTACGCTTCACGTCCTGGTGGACGGCGCAGCAGCAGGGAGATCTGACGGTAGGCAACGGCCTGCTTGGACAGGTCATCGTAGACGATCAGGGCATCTTCACCGCGGTCACGGAAGAACTCGCCCATGGTGCAGCCGGCGTATGGCGCCAGGAACTGCAGTGCGGCGGATTCCGAAGCACTGGCAACGACCACGATGGTGTTGGCCAGGGCGCCGGCTTCTTCCAGCTTGCGAACGATGTTGGCAACGGTGGAACGCTTTTGGCCGACTGCAACATAAACGCAGAAAATACCGGAGTCTTTCTGGTTGATGATGGCGTCGATGGCCATGGCGGTCTTGCCGATCTGGCGGTCACCGATGATCAGCTCGCGCTGGCCACGGCCGACAGGGATCATGGCGTCGACGGACTTGTAGCCAGTCTGTACAGGCTGGTCTACCGACTTACGCCAGATCACGCCTGGTGCCACTTTCTCGACAGCGTCGGTCTCGGTGTTGCCCAGAGGACCTTTACCGTCGATCGGGTTGCCCAGTGCGTCAACGACGCGACCCAGCAGTTCCTTACCAACCGGAACTTCCAGGATGCGGCCGGTGCACTTGGCGCTCATGCCTTCGGCGAGGGTGTCATAGGCACCCAGGATCACTGCACCTACGGAGTCTTGCTCCAGGTTCAGTGCCATACCGAAGACGCTGCCCGGGAACTCGATCATTTCGCCGTACATGACGTCGGCCAGACCGTGGATCCGCACGATACCGTCGGAAACCGAAACAACGGTACCTTCGTTACGGGCTTGGGAGCCGACATCGAGTTTCTCGATGCGACCCTTGATGATTTCACTAATTTCGGAAGGATTGAGTTGCTGCATTGCTCTGCTGCCCCTTCAAACTCAAGATTTCAATGCTTCGGCCAGTTTCGCGATTTTGCCGCGAACCGAGCCATCGATTACCAGGTCGCCGGCGCGGATAACGACGCCACCGATCAGGCTGGCATCCTCCGTCGCGTGCAGGCGCACTTCCCGGCTGAGCCGTGCACTGAGAACCTTGGCGAGTTTGTCTTGCTGTTCTTGGTTCAACGCAAAAGCACTGGTGACTTCCACGTCCACGGATTTCTCTTGCTCGGCCTTGTACAGGTCGAACAGAGCGGCAATCTCCGGCAGAAGCAGGAGACGGTCGTTTTCCGCGGCAACATGAATGAAATTCTGTGCCTGAGTGTCGAACTTGTCACCGCACACTTCGATGAATGCGGCGGCCTTGTTTGCGCTAGTCAGTTGCGGGGCCTTGAGCAGGCGCTGCATGGTGTCGTCTTGCGACACCGCAGCAGCCAGGCCGAGCATGGCTGACCAATTGGCCAGTTGCTGATGGGCCTGGGCGTGCTCGAAGGCAGCCTTAGCGTAAGGTCGGGCCAACGTGGTCAGTTCTGCCATGATCGCCCTCGCTTAAATTTCAGCGGCCAGTTTGTTAACCAGCTCCGCATGCGCGTTTTGATCGATTGTGGCGCCAAGGATTTTTTCAGCACCGCCAACAGCCAGGGCACCCACTTGGGCACGCAGGGCGTCTTTGACGCTGTTAATTTCCTGTTCGATCTCGGCTAGAGCCTGGGCCTTCACACGGTCAGCTTCGACGCGGGCCTGTTCACGGGCTTCCTCGACAAGCTGAGCAGCGCGTTTCTTGCTTTGCTCAATGATTTCAGCTGCCTGTGCCTTCGCTTCACGCAGTTGCTGACCCGCTTTCTCTTGGGCCAGCTCCAGGTCGCGAGCTGCGCGGTTGGCAGCGTCCAAGCCGTCGGCAATCTTCTTTTGACGCTCTTGCAGAGCAGTGATGACCGGAGGCCATACGTACTTCATGCAGAAGAGTACAAAAATCAGGAAAGCAACGGATTGGCCAATCAGGGTTGCATTAATGTTCACGCCAACACCTCGCTCGGTCTTTGTTCATCACAGCAATCAACTCGTAAAAAACGAGTGATTAGCCGGCGATCTGACCAACGAAGGGGTTTGCGAAGGTGAAGAACAGAGCGATACCAACACCGATCATGGTTACGGCGTCGAGCAGACCGGCAACGATGAACATTTTGACCTGCAGCATTGGAACCATTTCTGGCTGGCGAGCAGCGCCTTCCAGGAATTTGCCGCCCAGCAGGCCGAAACCAATGGCGGTACCCAGAGCACCCAGGCCGATCAGCAGAGCAACAGCGATAGCGGTCAGACCAACTACAGTTTCCATCTTTCCTCCCGACTTTTACGTCGTATTGGTTAGGTTTTTAGTTTGAAGCGGTAAAACAAATCGTTTGGTACAGCATGCCCTTGCGGACTTTTTAAGCCCTCCCCCAACGCTTGCGGGGAAGGCTATCAGACACGCCAGGCGGTCTTAATGGTTATCTTCGTGCGCCATCGACAGGTAGACGATGGTCAGCATCATGAAGATGAAGGCTTGCAGGGTGATGATCAGGATGTGGAACACCGCCCACGCCCATTGCAGCACCACACCCAGGCCGGACAGCCACAGCAGGCCGGAACCGAACATCACCGCGATCAGGATGAACACCAGTTCGCCGGCGTACATGTTGCCGAACAGACGCAGTGCCAGCGAGATCGGCTTGGCGATCAGGGTGACGAATTCGAGCAGGAAGTTCACCGGGATCAGCAGGATCTGAACGAAGATGTTCTTGCTGCCGAACGGGTGCAGGGTCAGCTCGCCGATGAAGCCGCCGAGGCCCTTGACCTTGATGCTGTAGAAGATGATCAGGGCGAACACGCTGAAGGCCATGGCCAGCGTGGCGTTCGGGTCGGTGGTCGAAACCGCGCGGAACGGAATGTGCGGATCACCGGAGATCAGGATCGCCAGCTGAGGAATCCAGTCGACCGGTACCAGGTCGACGGCGTTCATCAGGAATACCCAGACGAAAATGGTCAGCGCCAGCGGTGCGATCACCGGGCTGCGGCCGTGGAAGGAGTCCTTCACGCTGCCGTGAACGAAATCGACCATCACTTCGACGAAGTTCTGCAGTCCGCCAGGCTGGCCGGAGGTCGCCTTCTTCGCCGCCATGCGGAAGATGAACAGGAAGATCAGACCCAGCGCAACGGACCAGCCAAGGGTGTCCACGTGGAACGCCCAGAAGCCCATTGCCTTGGCTTCTGCAGCCGAATGGGCGAAGCCCCAGCTGCCGTCTGGTAGTTGACCGTAGGTCAGGTTCTGCAAGTGGTGCTGGATATAGCCCGAAGCGGTTTCTGCTGCCATGGTTGCCTCAAACGCCCTAAGGTCTCGAAAGTCTTTTATTCATCAGCAGGGGCGCGAACCAGCTGACCATAAGGGTCAGCACGAAGACGCCGAATACTGCCAACGGCGCCAATGGCTTCACTCCTGCGAAGGTCAGTGCGAACAGCACTGCCGTCAAAATCATCTTGCCTGCCTCGCCAGCGTAAAACGACTTGACGATGGCCTGCGCCGCTCGGGCTCCGCTGAAGCGAAAAGCCTTCCAGGCGAAATACATATTGGGCAGCCAGGCAATCAGTCCCCCGCAGAGGCCTGAATATCCACTGACTCCCCCTTTCCACTGCCACAACACCAATGTTGCCAGCAGCAGTACAACAAATTGAGCCAGCAGTACCGGAAAAACCGCCCAGCGATGGAAAGGCAGGCGGTTTGGCGTGCGGATTTCCATCACAACTGCTCCTCGGAAGTCGACTACCTGGTCAGCAATGACTTGGCATAATTTGTGCCGACAAAATGCGCGCAGAGTATAGGGGCGGATTAACCCCTATTCAACTATTGGGTAGTGATTTCCGACTGCGCGCTACAACGGGAATTGTTTCAGCGGATGTGAGCAAGCACACCTTGCAACTCATCAAGCGAGTTGTAACGGATGACCAACTGGCCCTTGCCCTTGTTGCCATGGCGGATTTGCACCGCCGAGCCCAGGCGCTCTGCCAGACGCTGTTCGAGGCGAGCGATATCCGGATCAGGTTTGCTCGGTTCGACCGGATCAGGTTTGCCGTTGAGCCACTGGCGCACCAGTGCCTCGGTTTGGCGCACGGTAAGGCCACGTGCGACAACATGACGCGCCCCTTCTTCCTGACGGGCTTCGTCCAGGCCGAGCAAGGCACGGGCATGGCCCATCTCCAGATCGCCATGGGCGAGCATGGTCTTGATCGCCTCGGGCAGCGAGATCAGGCGCAGCAAGTTGGCCACGGTCACCCGCGACTTGCCGACGGCATCGGCCACTTGCTGCTGGGTGAGTTCGAACTCGTGCTGCAGGCGCTGCAGGGCAATCGCCTCCTCCAGCGGGTTGAGGTCTTCACGCTGGATGTTCTCGATCAGCGCCATGGCGATGGCGGCTTCGTCGGGCACCTCGCGGACCATGGCCGGGATGCTGTCCAGGCCGGCCTGCTGGGTGGCGCGCCAGCGGCGCTCACCGGCGATGATCTCGTAACGGTTGTCGCCGATCGGGCGGACCACGATCGGTTGCATGACGCCGTGGTTGCGGATCGAGTGCGCCAGTTCTTCCAGCGCTTCGGGATCCATGTCACGGCGAGGCTGGTACTTGCCGCGCTGGATCAGCTCGACCGGCAGATGTTGCAGTTCTTTCTGGTCGATCTTGACAGCCTGCTCTTCGAGCGCGCTGACGGAAGGACCACTGAGCAGTGCATCCAACCCACGTCCGAGACCTCGTTTCTTGATGGCCATGCGGATTCCTTAAGTTGTTTGTGCAGTGCGTGATGGACGGCGCTGACGGCGAACCAGTTCCCCGGCAAGCGCAAGATAGGCGAGCGCGCCACGGGATTGCTTGTCGTAGGCCAGCGCCGGCATGCCGAAGCTCGGCGCCTCGGCCAGGCGGATGTTGCGAGGGATCACCGTGTCGTACAGCTGGTCGCCGAAGTGCTCCTTGAGCTGCGCCGAAACATCGTTGTTCAGGCTCAGGCGCGGGTCATACATCGTCCGCAACAGGCCTTCGATCTTCAGCGCCGGGTTCAACCGTGCGGCGATGCGCTTGATGTTATCCACAAGGTCGCTGAGACCTTCCAGTGCGTAGTACTCGCACTGCATGGGGATGATCACGCCATCGGAGGCGACCAGGGCGTTGAGGGTCAGCATCGACAGCGACGGCGGGCAGTCGATGAGGATGTAGTCGTAGCTCTCGCGGATCGGCGCCAGGGCGTTGCGCAGGCGGCTTTCCTTCATCTGCATCTCGAGCAGTACCACCTCGGCGGCGGTCAGGTCGCGGTTGGCCGGCAGCAGCTGGTAACCACCGTGCTCGGAGTAGTGCATGGCCTGGGTCAGGTCGCACTCCCCGATCAGCAGGTCGTACACCGAATGTTCGAGCTCGTGTTTATCCACACCGCTGCCCATGGTGGCGTTGCCCTGCGGATCGAGGTCGATCAGCAGCACGCGGCGCTTGGTCGCGGCCAGCGATGCGGCGAGATTGATACAGGTGGTGGTCTTGCCCACACCACCTTTCTGGTTCGCGATTGCGAATACCTTAGCCATTGTTGCGTGTGTTCCCAGTCATGCCTTGCGGCGCAGTATCAGCAGATGGCGCTGGCCCTGGCAACCTGGAACGGTCAGGGCCTGCTCGCTTTCCACTGTGAAGTCTGCGGGCAATGCTACCAGTTCATCGGCAGGATGCAGCCCTTTCATTGCAAGCCATTGCGTGCGGGCGTCACCCAGGTGGCGGGTCCAGTTGGTGAAATTTTCCATGCTGCTGAAAGCGCGCGAGACGATCCCGCAGAACGGCTGCTCGGGCTGAACCTCTTCGACCCGGCTGTGGATAACCGTGAGGTTGTCCAGCTTCAGCTCCATTTTCACCTGGGTCAGGAAGCGGGTCTTCTTGCCGTTGCTGTCGAGCACCGTCACTTGCTTGTGCGGATGCAGGATAGCCAACGGGATGCCGGGCATGCCGCCACCGCTGCCGACATCCAGCCAACGCTGGGTGTCATTGTGGATAAACGGCATGACGCTGAGGCTGTCGAGCAGGTGGCGCGACACCATCTCGTCCGGGTTACGCACAGCGGTGAGGTTGTAGGCCTTGTTCCATTTGATCAACAGGGCCAGGTAGCCCAACAGCAGTTCGTGCTGCTGCGCGCTCAGCTCGACACCGAGCTGGCGCGCACCTGTGGACAACTCTTCGGCGTGTTGCGGGGTGACCAGGGAACTCAAGCGCTTTGCTCCAATTCGCGGCCTGCGCCGCGTTTTTTCAAGTGAATCAGCAACAGGGAAATCGCCGCAGGCGTGACACCCGGGATACGTGAAGCCTGGCCAAGCGTTTCTGGACGGGTTTCGCCAAGCTTGCCCTGGATCTCCTTGGACAAGCCGGAAATCGAGGTGTAGTCGATATCCACAGGCAGGCGGGTGTCTTCGCTGGCACGCAGCCGGGCGATCTCGTCCTGCTGACGGTCGATGTAGCCGGCGTACTTGGTCTTGATCTCGACCTGCTCGGCAACCTGTGGATCGATCACTTCGCCGCCGGTGGCTTCGATCAGGCCAGCGTAGTCGACTTCCGGGCGAGCCAGCAGGTTGAGCAGGCTGTACTCATGGGTCAGTGGGGTCGCGAACTTATCCACAATGGCCTGGCCTTGTGGCGTGCCCGGGCGTACCCAGGTGCTTTTCAGGCGCTGCTCTTCGCGCTCGATGCCTTCGCGCTTGGCGCTGAAGGCGGCCCAGCGCTCGTCGTCGATCAAACCCAGCTCGCGGCCTTTCTCGGTCAGGCGCAGGTCGGCGTTGTCTTCGCGCAGGATCAGCCGGTATTCGGCGCGCGAAGTGAACATGCGGTAGGGCTCTTGGGTACCGAGGGTGATCAGGTCGTCGACCAGCACACCGATGTAGGCCTCATCACGGCGCGGGCACCAGCTTTCGCGGCCCTGCGCGCGCAACGCGGCGTTGGTCCCGGCCAACAGGCCCTGGGCGCCGGCCTCTTCGTAACCGGTGGTGCCGTTGATCTGGCCCGCGAAGAACAGGCCGCCGATGACCTTGGTCTCGAGGCTGTACTTGAGGTCGCGCGGGTCGAAGTAGTCGTACTCGATGGCGTAGCCCGGGCGAACGATGTGGGCGTTTTCCATGCCGCGGATCGAGCGCACCAGCTCCAGCTGCACGTCGAACGGCAGCGAAGTCGAGATGCCGTTGGGGTACAGCTCATGGGTGGTCAGGCCTTCCGGCTCGATGAACACCTGGTGGCTTTCCTTGTCGGCGAAGCGGTGGATCTTGTCTTCGATCGACGGGCAATAGCGCGGGCCGATGCCTTCGATCACACCCGAGTACATCGGCGAGCGGTCGAGGTTCGAGGCAATGATTTCGTGGGTGCGCGCATTGGTGTGGGTAATCCAGCAGCTCACCTGGCGCGGGTGCATCTGGGCATTGCCCATGAACGACATCACCGGGATCGGCGTGTCGCCGGGCTGCTCGGTCATTACCGAGAAATCCACGGAGCGGCCATCGATGCGCGGCGGTGTGCCGGTTTTCAGCCGGCCGACGCGCAGCGGCAATTCGCGCATGCGATGGGCCAGGGCAATCGAAGGCGGGTCGCCGGCGCGACCGCCGGAATGATTCTGCAGGCCGATGTGGATAAGTCCACCTAGGAAAGTACCGGTGGTCAGTACCACGCTCTCGGCGAAGAAACGCAGGCCCATTTGCGTGACCACGCCCTTCACCTGGTCCTGCTCGACGATCAGGTCATCGCAGGACTGCTGGAATATCCACAGGTTCGGCTGGTTTTCCAGGATTTCGCGCACCACCGCCTTGTAGATGGCGCGGTCGGCCTGTGCCCGAGTGGCGCGTACGGCCGGGCCCTTGCGGTTGTTCAGGATGCGGAACTGGATGCCGCTCTTGTCGGTGGCCAGCGCCATGGCGCCGCCGAGCGCGTCGATCTCTTTGACCAGATGGCTTTTACCGATGCCACCGATGGCCGGGTTGCAGCTCATGTGACCGAGGGTTTCCACGTTATGGGTCAACAGCAGGGTTTTCACACCCATGCGTGCAGACGCAAGCGCAGCCTCGGTACCGGCATGGCCGCCGCCGATGACGATCACTTCAAAACGGGAAGGGAAATCCACCACGCACCTCGTGCCTGTTTTTACGAATAGAGAAGGTAAGCGGACAAGTATAGGGACTTACCCCCCTTCAAAGAAACCGTCTGAGCAAATTTTGACCAGGCTGTGGATGAGTGGCAGGCAATAGAAATCAAAGAAGAAAAATTTATAAAAGCTTTGTTTTTATGTTTATGTTTAGGGGCCTACCTGTCTGTTGATAACTACCTGTAGGCCTTTAACTACGTACTGTACAGCGATTCATAACCCTGGGTCTAAGTAGCCCTGTGGGGTCTGGACAAGGTTGTTTAACCTGTGGATTAAAGTAGTGGTTACCCACAGGCCGCGTTTTCCTCAACAAAAAAGCGCGGTTATCAACGGAGCTGAAGGCGAGTTTTCCACAGAGCACAGGCGAGCGTTCGCCTGCCTGTTGATGAAAAGTTCAGGCGACGAACGGTCGTACAGCGAGGGATGAGGAAGGGGGATTACCGCAGGGTCCCCCGCAACAAGCGCCAGGCAGCGCTTGCCGGGGGAGCCGGGAAGGGATTACTTGCCGATGCAGAAGCTGGAGAAGATTCGCCCCAGCAGATCGTCCGAGCTGAATGCCCCGGTGATTTCACCCAGGGCTTGCTGAGCCTGACGCAGATCTTCGGCCAGCAACTCACCAGCGCCGGCAAGGGTCAGCTGAGCACGGCCATGTTCAAGATGGCTACTGGCGTGGCGCAGCGCTTCCAGGTGGCGACGGCGTGCGCTGAAGCTGCTTTCCGCAGTCTGTTCGTAGCCCATGCAGGCCTTGAGATGATCACGCAGCAAGTCCAGGCCCATGTCGCTGTCATTGGCACTCAGGGTGATGGTTGCATGCCCGTCGTCGCTCAGCTCCAGGCCAACCTGCTCGCCACTGAGGTCGGCCTTGTTGCGGATCAGCGTGACCTTGGATGGATCCGGGCGCTGATCGAGGAATTCTGGCCACAGGGCAAAAGGATCGCTGGCTTCAGGCGCCGTGGAGTCGACCACCAACAGCACCCGATCGGCCTCGTTGATGGCCTTCAACGCCCTCTCTACACCGATCTTTTCCACATGGTCATCGGTATCGCGCAGGCCTGCGGTGTCGACCACGTGCAGCGGCATGCCGTCGATGTGGATATGTTCACGCAGGATGTCCCGGGTGGTGCCGGCGATATCGGTGACGATCGCCGCTTCACGGCCGGCCAGCTGGTTGAGCAGGCTGGACTTGCCGGCGTTCGGCCGGCCAGCGATGACCACGGTCATGCCATCGCGCAGCAAGGCGCCCTGCCCGGCTTCGCGCTGCACTGTGGACAACTCGCTGCGCACATCATCGAGCATGCGCAACACATGGCCATCGGCGAGGAAGTCGATTTCCTCTTCCGGAAAGTCGATGGCGGCTTCGACATAGATACGCAAGGCAATCAGCGCCTCGGTCAGCCCATGCACACGCTTGGAGAACGCCCCCTGCAGCGAGCGCAAGGCGTTGCGCGCGGCCTGGGTAGAGCTCGCCTCGATCAGGTCGGCAATGGCCTCGGCCTGGGCCAGGTCGAGCTTGTCATTGAGGAAAGCACGCTCGCTGAACTCGCCCGGCCGCGCCAGGCGGCAGCCCAGTTGCAGGCAGCGCTGCAGCAGCATGTCCATTACCACGGGGCCGCCATGGCCCTGCAGCTCCAGCACATCCTCGCCGGTGAACGAATTCGGCCCGGGGAAGAACAACGCGATGCCCTCGTCCAGCACCAGGCCATCGGCATCGCGGAACGGGCCGTAGTGGGCGTGGCGCGGGGTCAGGCTGCGGCCGGTGATGGTCTGCCCGGCCTGGCTGGCCAACGGGCCGGACAAGCGGACGATACCGACACCGCCGCGGCCCTGGGCAGTGGCGATGGCGGCGATGGTTTCACGCACAGTATTCATGCTCGAAGCCTCTACAACGAATTCGAATGACAGATAGCAAAAACGCCCCACGAGGGGGCGTTTTTATTCACAGGCTAGCGTAGCGGCCTGTCAAGCGGCTGCGTTTTTGGCCGCGGCCTCGATACGGCGAGTGATGTACCACTGCTGGCTGATCGACAGGCAGTTGTTCACAACCCAGTACAGCACCAGGCCAGCCGGGAACCACAGGAAGAAGAAGGTGAAGATGATCGGCATCATTTTCATCACCTTGGCCTGCATCGGATCCGGCGGCGTCGGGTTCAGGCGCTGCTGGATGAACATGGTCGCGCCCATGATGATCGGCAGGATGAAGAACGGATCCTTGATCGACAGGTCGGTGATCCACAGCAGCCATGGGGCCTGGCGCATCTCGACGCTTTCCAGCAGTACCCAGTACAGGGCCAGGAACACCGGCATCTGCACCAGGATCGGCAGGCAGCCGCCCAGCGGGTTGATCTTCTCTTTCTTGTACAGCTCCATCATCGCCTGGGACATCTTCTGGCGATCGTCACCGAAGCGTTCCTTCAGTGCGGCAAGCTTCGGCGCCACGGCACGCATGCGCGCCATCGAGCGATAGCTGGCAGCCGACAGCGGGAAGAACAGGCCCTTGATGAGCATGGTCAGGACGATGATCGACCAGCCCCAGTTACCCAGCAGGCTGTGGATATGTTGCAGCAGCCAGAAGATCGGCTGGGCAATGAACCACAGGAAGCCGTAGTCGACGGTCAGTTCCAGGCCTGGGGACAACTCTTTGAGCTTGGACTGGATCTTCGGGCCGGCGTACAGCATGGCGCTGGTTTCGACCTTGCCGCCAGCAGGAACGCTGAGTGCCGGGCCGGTGTAACCGATGATGTAGTTGCCCTGGCTGTCCTTGCGGGTCTGGACGGCGTTGTTGTCGCCCTTGGCCGGGATCCAGGCGGTCACGAAGTAGTGCTGCAGCCAGGCTACCCAGCCGCCGGTCACATTTTCTTTCAAACTGCCCTTGTCGATGTCTTTCATCGACACTTTCTTGTACGGCTCGGCAGCTGTCCACAGGGCGGCGCCCAGGTAGGTAGCGGTGCCGGTGGCAGTGCTCGACGACGGGTCGCCGCTGGCATCGCGCTTGAGCTGGGCAAACAGGTTGCCGTTCCACGCCTGGCCGCTCTGGTTGTCGATCAGGTAGCTGACGGTCAGGTCGTACTCACCGCGCTTGAGGCTGAAGCGCTTGATGTAGTTGACGCCGTTCTCGCTGAACTTCAGGTCGACTACCAGTTGATCCTGGCCGTCGGCCAGCTGGAAGCTCTTCTGCTCCGCGGCATACAGCGGGCGACCGGTGGCACGGGCATCCGGGCCGTTGGCGCCGGTCAGGCCGCTTTGCGCCAGGTAGACACGCTCGCCACCGTTGTCGAACAGCTGGAACGGAATGTCCGGATGGTCCTGGCGGCGTGGGTATTTCGGCAGGGTCAGCTGGACGATGTCACCACCGACCGGGTCGATAGCCAGGTCCAGGACGTCGGTCTTGATCCGGATCAGGTCCTTGCTCAGTGCAACCGGAGCAAGTTCCGCAGGGCTGGATTCAGCATTGGCGCTCGGCACATCGGCGCTGGCGCCGGCGGTTCCGGCCGGGACGGTATCCGGCAGGGCCGGGGCAGCAGTGCTGGCAGCAGTATTCTGAGTCGGCAGGGCAGCCTGGCCATAGTCCTGGTTCCATTTCAGGACCATGACGTAGGACACGATTGCCAGGGCGACGATCAGGATCGTGCGTTTAATATCCATGATTACTCGGCTATCGAAGAAGTTCGGGAGGAAGGAGCTGGTGGAACGGGATCGAAACCGCCGTCGTTCCACGGATTACAACGCCCCAGGCGACGAACGGCCAGCCACCCACCACGCAACAGGCCATGGTTTTCGATGGCTTCGTATGCGTAACAGGAACAGCTGGGATAGAAACGACAGTGACTGGCCATCAGGGGGCTGATGGCGTAACGGTAGAACTGGATCGGAACGAGGGCCAGTTTACGCATTGTGACTGTCTACCCCTGCGGGATTGGCGTTGACCGCTGGAGAGGGCCGACTGCGAGCCAGTCGCTTCCAGAGCTTGCCAAAGTGTTGGTGCAATTCTGGGTTTTCCACTTCGCCCAACCCCTTGCGCGCGACGATCACGATATCCAAACCCGCCAACAGCTGCTGGTTCAGGCGGAACGAATCGCGCATCAGGCGTTTCAGGCGATTGCGTTGAACGGCGAGCTTGACGCTCTTTTTGCCGATCACCAGGCCGAGGCGTGGGTGATCGAGGCCGTTCTCGCGGGCAAGGATAAGCAGGTTTTTCCCTGGAACCTTGCCGGTTGGGGAGTCGAAGACCGCTTTGAAGTGTCGGGGTGTAAGCAGTCGCTTTTCCCGACTGAAGTCCTGACTCACCACCTGTGCCGAAAAATCAAATGGCCAGACGCTTACGGCCTTTGGCACGACGACGCGACAGAACGGCGCGGCCGTTCTTGGTGGCCATACGGGCACGGAAACCGTGGGTGCGTGCGCGCTTGATGGTGCTTGGTTGGAAAGTACGTTTCATGGCGTGTTACCTGGGTTGGTCGACAACGGGCCGGAAGGGCCCCCTTTTTAAGAGATCGGCGATTCTAGAGAAAGCAAGCCCATAGGTCAATTTCCAACCAGTCATTCCTTATGAAGGGTGCCCAGTGGTCAGCGGTCAGACCAGGTTAAAGGAAGGGCTTCCTACCAACGCTCAAAATGTAAAAAAAAAGAAAGGCATATAAAAAGCTTTTCTGAAGAACTTATAGATCTTAAGTGGATAACCTTCTGTGGATAACACGTCACAGCCCAATATTTTCAAGCTGTACAGAGATTTGAAACCTTGTCGGTAACAGGTGTCTTGTCTGTGCCTGGCCTGCGTACAACCTGTGCAGCAAAAGACCATTTATCCACAGGTGAATTATCCACAGGGCAGGACCCAGGGTTGTGCATAGCCCTCATGCAGCGTTATCCACAGGGCTTATTCACACCGCAAGATGATGTTTTGGTCGGATTTTGGCTTATTCACCGGGTCTGCATAGGGCCTCATATGTGGATAACTGACCGCCCGCCCGGTACAATGGCGGTTTGTTTTGCCTCATCCGGCTTTCAACTCAGGGGATATCCGTGTCAGTGGAACTTTGGCAGCAGTGCGTGGAGCTTCTGCGCGATGAACTGCCTGCCCAGCAATTCAACACCTGGATCCGTCCGCTACAGGTCGAAGCCGAAGGCGACGAGTTGCGCGTCTACGCGCCCAACCGCTTCGTGCTCGATTGGGTCAATGAAAAGTACCTGGGTCGTCTGCTCGAGCTGTTGGGCGAACACGGCAACGGCATTGCGCCGGCGCTTTCCTTGTTAATAGGTAGCCGTCGTAGTTCTGCTGCGCGGGCTGCCCCGAATGCGCCGGTGAGCGCTGCCGTCGCCGCAACCTTGGCGCAGCAGGCTCAGGTTCAGCCTGCCGCACCGATCGTGCTGCCGAGCGAGCCGGTCATGGCGCAGGTGGCCGAGCCGGTTGCCAGCGGTATTGAAGAGTCCGCTTCGCGCAACAGCTTCGACAGCATGGCTGAGCCCAGCGCGGCGCCTGCTGCAACGGGCCGCACCGAGCAACGTACGGTGCAGGTCGAAGGCGCGCTCAAGCACACCAGCTACCTGAACCGCACCTTCACCTTCGAAACCTTCGTGGAAGGTAAGTCGAACCAGTTGGCCCGTGCGGCTGCCTGGCAGGTCGCGGACAACCCCAAGCACGGCTACAACCCACTGTTCCTGTATGGCGGTGTCGGCCTGGGTAAAACGCACTTGATGCATGCTGTGGGTAACCACCTGCTGAAGAAGAACCCGAATGCCAAGGTCGTCTACCTGCATTCCGAGCGCTTCGTCGCCGACATGGTCAAGGCCTTGCAGCTGAACGCGATCAACGAATTCAAGCGCTTCTACCGTTCGGTCGATGCGCTGCTGATCGACGACATCCAGTTCTTCGCCCGCAAGGAGCGTTCGCAGGAAGAGTTTTTCCACACCTTCAATGCCCTGCTCGAGGGCGGTCAGCAGGTGATTCTCACCAGCGACCGCTACCCTAAAGAGATCGAAGGCCTGGAAGAGCGCCTGAAATCGCGCTTCGGTTGGGGCCTGACGGTGGCTGTCGAGCCGCCAGAGCTGGAAACCCGTGTGGCGATCCTGATGAAGAAGGCCGACCAGGCCAAGGTCGAGCTGCCGCATGATGCCGCGTTCTTCATCGCCCAGCGCATCCGTTCCAACGTGCGTGAACTCGAAGGCGCCTTGAAGCGGGTGATCGCTCACTCGCACTTCATGGGCCGCGATATCACCATCGAGCTGATTCGTGAATCGCTCAAGGATCTGCTGGCGCTGCAGGACAAACTGGTGAGTGTGGATAACATCCAGCGCACCGTGGCCGAGTACTACAAGATCAAAATCTCCGATCTGCTGTCCAAGCGCCGTTCGCGCTCGGTAGCGCGCCCGCGCCAGGTGGCCATGGCCCTGTCGAAGGAGCTGACCAACCACAGCTTGCCGGAAATCGGCGACATGTTTGGCGGCCGCGACCATACCACCGTGCTGCACGCCTGCCGCAAGATCAACGAATTGAAGGAATCCGACGCGGACATCCGCGAGGACTACAAGAACCTGCTGCGTACACTGACGACCTGATGACCGTCTGCGTAGCTAATTGAAGGCAAGGGACTAGACCATGCATTTCACCATTCAACGCGAAGCCCTGTTGAAACCCCTGCAACTGGTCGCAGGCGTCGTCGAGCGCCGCCAGACCTTGCCGGTCCTGTCCAACGTCCTGCTGGTCGTACAAGGCCAGCAGCTGTCGTTGACCGGTACCGACCTGGAAGTCGAACTGGTTGGCCGCGTTCAGCTGGAAGAGCCTGCCGAGCCGGGCGAGATCACTGTCCCGGCGCGCAAGCTGATGGACATCTGCAAGAGCCTGCCCAGCGATGCGCTGATCGACATCAAGGTCGACGAGCAGAAGCTGCTGGTCAAGGCCGGCCGTAGCCGCTTCACCCTGTCCACCCTGCCCGCCAATGACTTCCCGACCGTGGAAGAAGGCCCGGGCTCGCTGACCTGCAACCTGGAACAGAGCAAGCTGCGTCGCCTCATCGAGCGCACCAGCTTCGCCATGGCCCAGCAAGATGTGCGCTACTACCTCAACGGCATGCTGCTGGAAGTGTCGACCGACACCCTGCGCGCGGTAGCCACCGATGGCCACCGCCTGGCCCTGTGCGCCATGCAGGCGCCGATCGGCCAGGCCGAGCGTCACCAGGTCATCGTGCCTCGCAAAGGTATCCTTGAGCTGGCGCGCCTGCTCACCGACCCGGAAGGCATGGTCAGCATCGTCCTTGGCCAGCACCACATTCGCGCGACCACCGGTGAGTTCACCTTCACCTCCAAGCTGGTCGACGGCAAGTTCCCGGACTACGAGCGCGTGTTGCCAAAAGGCGGCGACAAGCTGGTGGTCGGCGATCGTCAGGCTCTGCGCGAGGCGTTCAGCCGCACCGCGATCCTGTCGAACGAGAAGTACCGTGGTATTCGCCTGCAACTGGCGGCTGGCCAGTTGAAGATCCAGGCCAACAACCCTGAGCAGGAAGAAGCGGAAGAAGAGATCAGCGTCGACTACAACGGCAGCTCGTTGGAGATCGGTTTCAACGTCAGCTACCTGCTGGACGTGCTGGGTGTCATGACCACTGAACAGGTGCGCCTGATTCTGTCGGACTCCAACAGCAGCGCCCTGGTACAGGAAGCCGGCAATGATGACTCGTCCTACGTTGTCATGCCGATGCGTCTGTAACTCGTAGCAGGCGAAATGTCCCTTCTACGTCTTTCGGTCACCGCGGTGCGCAACCTGCACCCGGTGACCCTCTCACCCTCCCCCCGCATCAACATCCTGTACGGCGACAATGGCAGCGGTAAAACCAGCGTGCTCGAAGCCGTGCACTTGCTTGGGCTGGCGCGCTCGTTCCGTAGCACGCGGCTGAACCCGGTCATTCAATACGAACAGCCCACCTGCACGGTCTTTGGCCAGGTAGAACTGGCTGAAGGTGGCACAAGCAACCTGGGTGTTTCTCGTGAACGCCAAGGTGATTTCACCATCCGCATTGACGGGCAGAACGCACGCAGCGCTGCGCAGCTTGCCGAAATGCTGCCCCTGCAGTTGATCAACCCCGACAGTTTCA
Organism: Pseudomonas sp. GZD-209; assembly: GCF_049310485.1. NCBI lineage: Bacteria > Pseudomonadati > Pseudomonadota > Gammaproteobacteria > Pseudomonadales > Pseudomonadaceae > Pseudomonas > Pseudomonas sp. GZD-209. Next base: position 8,810 of record NZ_JBMOWQ010000107.1, on the reverse strand, counting down.
GGTTGCTCGAAGGTGCTCCCAAGGTACGCCGGCAGTTCCTCGACTGGGGCGTGTTCCACGTGGAACCACGCTTCATGGCCACCTGGCAACGCCTGCAGAAGGCCCTGCGGCAGCGGAACTCATGGCTGCGGCATGGTACACTTGACGCCGTTTCGCAAGCCGCCTGGGATCGAGAGTTGTGTCTCGCCAGTGCGGAGATAGATGAATACCGTCGCAACTATATCAAGGCCTTGAAGCCCGTCTTCGAGCGAACCCTGAGCGAACTGGTCGAGCTGGAAGGGTTGACCCTGAGCTACTACCGAGGCTGGGACAAGGACCGGGAACTCAACGAAGTCCTCGCTACCTCTCTCCTTCGTGATCAGCAGATGGGCCATACCCAGGCCGGGCCACAGCGTGCTGATCTGCGCCTTCGATTGGGGGCAAACAACGCTGCCGACATCCTTTCGCGCGGGCAGCAGAAGCTGGTTGTCTGCGCCCTGCGAATTGCCCAGGGCCATCTGGTTAGCCAGGCTCGTCGCGGTCAGTGTATTTATCTGGTGGATGACTTGCCGTCCGAACTGGACGAGCAGCACCGCCGCGCACTGTGCCGCTTGCTTGAAGAATTGAACTGCCAGGTGTTCATCACCTGTGTAGACCACGAATTTCTGAGGGAAGGCTGGCAAACGGAAACGCCAGTCGCTTTGTTCCACGTGGAACAGGGCCGTATCACCCAGACCCACGACCATCGGGAGTGAAGGCATGAGCGAAAATCAAACGTACGACTCCTCCAGCATTAAAGTGCTGAAAGGGCTGGATGCCGTACGCAAGCGTCCCGGCATGTACATTGGCGACACCGATGACGGCAGCGGCCTGCACCACATGGTGTTCGAGGTGGTCGACAACTCCATCGACGAGGCCCTGGCCGGGCACTGCGATGACATCACCGTCATCATTCACACCGACGAATCCATCAGTGTCCGCGACAACGGCCGTGGTATCCCGGTCGACGTGCACAAAGAAGAAGGCGTGTCGGCAGCCGAGGTCATCATGACCGTGCTGCACGCTGGCGGTAAGTTCGACGACAACTCCTATAAGGTCTCCGGCGGTCTGCACGGTGTAGGTGTTTCCGTGGTGAACGCGCTGTCCGAGAAACTGGTGCTCACCGTTCGCCGCAGCGGCAAGATCTGGGAACAGACCTACGTTCATGGTGTGCCACAGGCACCGATGGCCGTGGTCGGTGAAAGCGAATCCACCGGTACCCACATCCACTTCAAGCCTTCGGCTGAAACCTTCAAGAACATCCACTTCAGCTGGGACATTCTCGCCAAGCGTATTCGCGAACTGTCCTTCCTGAACTCCGGCGTTGGCATCCTGCTCAAGGATGAACGCAGCGGCAAGGAAGAGTTCTTCAAATACGAAGGCGGCCTGCGCGCATTCGTCGAGTACCTGAACACCAACAAGACCCCGGTCAACTCCCAGGTCTTCCACTTCAACGTCCAGCGTGAAGATGGTGTCGGTGTCGAAGTCGCCCTGCAGTGGAACGACAGCTTCAACGAAAACCTGCTGTGCTTCACCAACAACATCCCGCAGCGCGATGGTGGTACCCACCTGGTCGGCTTCCGCTCCTCGCTCACCCGTAGCCTCAACAGCTACATCGAGCAGGAAGGCCTGGCCAAGAAGAACAAGGTCGCCACCACCGGTGACGACGCCCGCGAAGGCCTGACCGCGATCATCTCGGTCAAGGTGCCGGACCCCAAGTTCAGCTCGCAGACCAAGGACAAGCTGGTTTCCTCGGAGGTGAAAACCGCCGTGGAGCAAGAGATGAACAAGTACTTCGCTGACTTCCTGTTGGAGAACCCCAACGAAGCCAAGGCCGTTGTCGGCAAGATGATCGACGCTGCCCGTGCCCGTGAAGCCGCGCGCAAGGCCCGTGAGATGACCCGCCGCAAAGGCGCGCTGGACATCGCCGGCCTGCCGGGCAAACTGGCCGACTGCCAGGAGAAGGACCCTGCCCTCTCCGAACTGTACCTGGTGGAGGGTGACTCCGCAGGTGGTTCGGCCAAGCAAGGCCGCAACCGTCGCACCCAGGCGATCCTGCCGCTCAAGGGCAAGATCCTCAACGTCGAGAAAGCTCGCTTCGACAAGATGATCTCGTCGCAAGAGGTCGGTACCTTGATCACCGCCCTGGGCTGTGGCATCGGCCGCGAAGAGTACAACATCGACAAGTTGCGCTATCACAACATCATCATCATGACCGATGCTGACGTCGACGGTTCGCACATCCGTACCCTGCTGCTGACCTTCTTCTTCCGTCAGCTGCCAGAGCTGGTGGAGCGTGGCTACATCTACATCGCCCAGCCGCCGCTGTACAAGGTGAAGAAAGGCAAGCAGGAGCAGTACATCAAGGACGACGAGGCCATGGAAGAGTACATGACCCAGTCGGCCCTGGAAGATGCCAGCCTGCACCTGGACGAGTCGGCACCTGCCGTTTCGGGCGTACAGCTCGAATCGCTGGTGAACGAATTCCGCGCCGTGATGAAGACACTCAAGCGCCTGTCGCGCCTGTACCCGGAAGAGCTGACCGAGCACTTCATCTACCTGCCAAAAGTCACCCTCGAGCAACTGGCTGACAAGGCACAGATGGACGAGTGGTTGAACGCATTCCAGCTGCGCCTGGACAACAGCCAGCGTTCCGGTTTGGCGTACAAGGCTGCCTTGCACGAAGACAAGGAACGTAATATCTGGCTGCCGGTGGTGGAAACCACCTCCCACGGCCTGGCCAGCTACGTGACCTTCAACCGTGATTTCTTCGGCAGCAATGACTACCGCAGTGTCGTCACCCTCGGTGAAAACCTCAGTACCTTGTTGGGTGAGGGTGCCTACGTCAAACGTGGCGAGCGTCGCAAGTCGATCACCGAGTTCAAGGAAGCGCTCGACTGGCTGATGAACGAAAGCACCAAGCGCCACACCATCCAGCGATACAAAGGGCTGGGTGAGATGAACCCTGACCAGCTGTGGGAAACCACCATGGACCCGACCGTGCGCCGCATGCTCAAGGTCACCATTGAAGATGCGATCGCCGCTGACCAGCTGTTCAACACCTTGATGGGTGATGCGGTCGAACCGCGTCGTGAGTTCATTGAGAGCAACGCGCTGTCGGTGTCCAACCTGGACTTCTGATCCAGCTGACTGCGCGATATCCGAAAAGGCCAACCCATTTGGGTTGGCCTTTTTCGTTCCCCGTGGAACAGGATCCTACGGCTCTGATCCCTGGACAGTGTTCCACGTGGAACGCTTCAAAGTCCCAAGGCTTTGAGACGCCGATAAAGCGTGCGTTCGCTCATGCCCAGATGCGCTGCGAGCTCGCTTCGAGACCCTCTGAAGGTTTCCAGCGCATGGGCCAACTGCGGCATTTCATGTTTCCCGCGGCCACGCAAAGCCTGGTGATCAACCACCGGGTGGAGGCCCTCGGGAAGATGTTCGGGGCGGATCAGGCCGTCATCGGCGAACAGGCGAGCCCGCTCCAGGATATTTCGCAGCTCGCGAATATTACCGGGGAAGCTATGCAGGCTGAGTCGTTCAAGTGCTTCATCGGTTACCTTGGGCGACTGCTTGCCCGCCATCCTTTGCAACAGGCTTTCACAGAGCAAAGGCAAGTCTTCAGCCCGCTCGCGCAAGGCCGGTAACCGGATCGGGAAACCGCTGATGCGGTAATACAGGTCTTCCCGGAATGTGCCACTAGCAGCCATTTCCTTGAGTGGCTTGTGGGTTGCCGAGACCAGACGAAAATCCGAATGCACCGTGCGCGTGCTGCCGACCGGGCGGAAACTGCCGGACTCGATCAACCGCAGCAGTTTCACCTGCATGGCCAGCGGCACTTCGCCGATTTCGTCAAGGAACAGGGTGCCGCCATGGGCCGCTTCAGCCAGGCCGATCTTGCGTTGAGTAGCGCCTGTGAAGGCGCCCTTCTCATAGCCGAACAATTCGCTCTCGAACAAAGACTCGGTCAAACCCGTACAGTCCACCACTACCAACGGCCCGTTGGCTCGCGGGCTTCCCAGGTGTAACGCGCGGGCGAACAGCTCCTTGCCGGTACCAGACTCACCCTGCAGCAACACCGGGATCTGCGCCGGCGCCGCCCGTTGCAAGCTGGCGACCGCCGCTTTGAAAGCCGCTGCGCGACCCACCAGGCCCTGCTCCTGCGGTTGTGCCGACGCCAGGGTTACGCTGGTCAGTCGCTCGACGAAGGCCACCACCCTACCCTGATCGTCGAGGATCGGCCTCAGCTCCACATCCACATGTTCCGGTCCGCGAGGCGTGTGGTGGATATGCAGCACACGCTCGGGGACTTTGCTGTCCAGCGATTTGCGCAGCGGGCAGTGCTCACCGGCCTGGTCGCAGGGCACTGCGTAGTGGTGCGAGACTCGGTGGCATTTCTCGCCCACAGGCGCATGATCGTCGCTGCCGAACTGACGTCGGTAAGCAGCATTGGCGGCAAGGATGTTGTAGTCGGTGTCCAGGATGATGCTAGGGAGCACATCGTGTTCGAGGTAGGACACCAGCGCGAGAATCGCGGGATGGGAAGCGGCAAGCATGACAGCACCAGATAAAAGACCCGCCGAGCGTAGCAAGGACTGCCAATCACTGCCATTGGCTGACAGTCGACTGCCAGCAACTGTCACCTTTGCCTGCGGGGCGCGCCGCTTTCGCGCAGGCTGTCCCGACGCAACGCCGCAGTTACGGGGCAGCGCGCCTATCAGAAAGGCATGGCATGCATCTTGATAAAGCACCGTTCACTGCCTAAGCCTTCAAGGAGGCACGGTGGATAACTGGAGAGCGCAATGATCATCGGCAACAACCTTCATGTTGAAGCATTCTTCGACAAGACCACCTCGACCATCAGTTACCTGGTGATGGACGGCGAGACGCGTCAGTGTGCGTTGATCGACAGCGTGCTCGACTACGACCCAAAGTCCGGGCGCACCTGCACGGCGTCCGCGGACCAATTGATTGCCCGCGTGAATGAGCTGGGCGCCAAGGTTCAGTGGATCCTGGAAACCCACGTGCATGCCGACCACTTGTCTGCGGCGGCCTACCTCAAGGAAAAACTTGGCGGCCATACCGGCATCGGTGCGCTGATCACCCAGGTGCAGAAAGTGTTCGGCACCCTGTTCAACGCCGAGCCCGGGTTCGCCCGCGACGGCAGCCAGTTCGATGTGCTGTTCGTCGATGAGGAAGGCTTTCGCATCGGCAACCTGCATGCCCGCGCCTTGCACACCCCCGGGCATACGCCGGCCTGCATGAGCTACATGGTCCAGGACGCCGGCGAGACCGCCGTGTTCGTTGGCGACACTCTGTTCACGCCCGACTACGGCACTGCCCGTTGCGACTTCCCCGGCGCCAGCGCGACCACCTTGTACCAGTCGATCCGTCGGCTGCTGGCCTTCCCTGACCAGACGCAGTTGTTCATGTGCCACGACTACCTGCCGGGCGGCCGTGAGCTGCGCTACGTCACCACGGTGGCCGAGCAACGTGCCGACAACATTCATATTCATGAAGGCGTCAGCAAGGACAGCTTCGTGGCGATGCGCGAAGCCCGTGACAAGACCCTCGACATGCCCGTGCTGATCCTGCCATCGGTACAGATCAACATGCGCAGCGGCCAGTATCCCGAGCCCGAGGAAAACGGCGTGAGCTACTTGAAGATCCCGCTGAACAAACTGTAAAGCGCATCACCTACATAACGAGATTCAAAGGAACACCGCCATGCCTGCCTTGCTGTCCCCTGCTGATTCATCCCCTGCCGACCATCACAAAGTGGTGATCGTCGGTGCCGGTGCCGCCGGTATCGCCACCGCCTCGAGCTTGATCGCCCGCGACCCGTCACTGGATATCGCCTTGATCGACCCTGCCGATGTGCACTACTACCAGCCTGGCTGGACCATGGTCGGCGCCGGTGTGTTCAAGGCACCGAGCACCGCCCACACCATGGCCGCCACCCTGCCCCGTGGAGTGCGCTGGATCAAGGCGCGGGTCGAAGGCTTCGACCCGCATGGGCAACTGGTCATGCTCGAAGGTGGTCGAGCCGTCAGTTACGAACAGCTGGTGGTGTGCCCAGGCCTCAAGCTCGACTGGAGCGCCATCGAAGGCCTGAGCGAGACGCTCGGCCGCAACGGTGTTACGTCCAACTACCGCTACGACCTGGCGCCCTACACCTGGGAGCTGGTGCAGACGCTCAAGCAAGGCCGTGCCCTGTTCACCCAGCCGCCGATGCCGATCAAATGCGCGGGTGCGCCACAGAAGGCCCTGTACCTGTCGTGCGATCACTGGTTGCGCAATGGCCGGCTCGGCAATGTCAGGGCCAGCTTCTTCAACGCCGGCGCCGTGCTGTTCGGCGTGCCGGACTACGTGCCGGCCTTGATGAGCTACATCGACAAGTACGGCGTCGACCTCAACTATCAGCATCGCCTGACAGCGGTAGATGGCCCGAACAAGCGCGCCACGTTCGTGCGCACACTGCCGGATGGCAGCAGCGAAACCCGCGTCGAAGCCTTCGACATGTTGCACGTGGTGCCGCCGCAAGTGGCGCCGGACTTCATCCGCCAGAGCCCGCTGGCCGATGCCACTGGCTGGGTGGATGTCGACCCGAACACCCTGCGCCACCGCCAGTTCGGCAATATCCACGCCTTGGGCGACGTGGCCAACACCAGTAATGCCAAGACTGCCGCCGCTGCCCGCAAGCAGGCACCGGTGGTGGCCAACAACGTGCTGGTGGCCCTTGGTCGCTTGCCGGCCTTGGCGCAATACGACGGCTATGGTTCCTGCCCGCTGACGGTGGAGCGCGGCAAGATCGTCCTGGCCGAGTTCACCTATGGCGGCAAAGTGGCGCCGAGCTTCCCGCGCTGGTTGCTCGACGGGCGCAAGCCGACCCGGCTGGCCTGGCTGTTGAAAGCGCAGATCCTGCCGCCGCTGTACTGGAAGGCCATGCTCAAGGGCCGTGAATGGATGGCGCGGCCGCAGCCGCTGGTGGTCGAGGCGCAGCAGTGATCGAACAGCAGCTGCTGGGCGCCGGGCTCGGCGCAATCATTGGCGCGGTGCTGGCACTGACCGGCGCCGGTGGTGGCATCCTCGCGGTGCCGCTGCTGGTGTTCGGCTTGGGCCTGAGCATGGTCGAGGCGGCGCCGATCGGCCTGCTCGCCGTTGGCCTGGCGGCGGCGGTGGGCGCCCTGCTCGGCTTGCGCGAAGGGCTGGTACGTTATCGCGCCGCCCTGTTCATCGCCCTGATCGGCATCGCCGCCGCACCCTTTGGCCTGATGCTCGCCCATCAATTGCCCAATACACCCTTGGCCCTGGTGTTCGCCGGGGTGCTGGTTTACGCCTGCCTGCGCATCTGGCGCAAGGCGGCCAGGCAACTGCGCGGCGACGCCAATGACGCCCATCGTTTCATCGAGCCCTGCGTGCTCAACCCCTTGCAAGGCCGCTTGCGCTGGACCCTGCCCTGCGCCAGGGCCCTGGCCTTTACTGGGCTGATGTCGGGGTTGCTGTCCGGCCTGCTGGGCGTGGGCGGTGGTTTCGTGATCATCCCGGCGTTGAACCGCTACACCAACCTGCGCATGACCAGCATCGTCGCCACCTCGCTGGCGGTGATCGCCCTGGTGTCCACCGGTAGCGTGGTGAGCGCCAGCGTGGCCGGTGTGATGCACTGGCAGGTGGGTGTGCCCTTCGCCATCGGTGCGGTCATCGGCCTGCTGCTGGCGCGGCCGCTCGCCGCCCGCATCGCCGGCCCACGCCTGCAGCAGCTTTTCGCCGTGGCGGGCTGGGCGGCTGCGCTGCTACTGGCCGGCAAGGCGCTACTCGGCTAGCAGCTCATCCTGCTCGGCGGCGCACAGCGCCAGCAGGTAATCCCACACCACCCGCAGGCGCACCGACTTGTGCAGTTCGCGGCGGGTGCAGATCCAGTAGCTGCGCTGGATGGTTTCGCTGGGCAGCACCCGCACCAGCTTCGGGTCGTGGCGGGCCATGTAGTTGGGCAGCACGGCGATGCCCAGCCCGGCCTGGGCGGCATGCTGCTGGGCGATCACGCTGGTGCTGCGAAACGCTACGCTGGGTGTGCGGCAGAAGCTGTTGAGGAACAGCAGTTCCTGGCTGAACAACAAGTCGTCGACGTAACCGATCCAGCTGTGCCGGGCCAGGTCTTCGCGGTTGCGCAAGGGCGGTGCGCGGTCCAGGTAGGCTTGGCTGGCGTACAGCGCCAGGCGGTAGTCGGTGAGCTTGCGGGTGATCAGCAGGTCGGCGTTGGGGCGCTCCAGGTGGATGCTGATTTCGGCCTCGCGATTGAGGATGCTGACGAAGCGCGGCACTGCCACCAGCTCCACTTCCAGCCCCGGGTAGCGCTCGAACAACGCGTTCATGCGCGGGGTGAAGAACATGATGCCGATGCCTTCGGTGACCCCCAGGCGAATCTTGCCCAGGGGGGTGATGGCCTGGGTGATTTCCTCCTGCGCCAGCAGGGCGACGTTCTCCATGGCCTCGGCGTGCTTGAGCAGTGCCTGGCCGGAGGGGGTGAGGTCGTAGCCTTGGGCGTGCTGGACGAACAGCGCCGTGCCCAGGCTTTTCTCGATGCTCTCGATATGCCGGGCCACGGTGCTGTGGGTGGTGTTGAGGCGCTTGGCGGCGGTCAGCAGCCGGCCGCTGCGCTGCAACTCGAGGAAAAACCGCAGATCGTTCCAGTCGAACATCGAGCATCCTTGTACATGCATTCTGAGGCCCTATCGCGGGGCAAGCCCGATCCCACGCTCTGCTCGCCCCCCCGGGGGAGGGTGGGGGGCTTC
>NZ_JBMOWQ010000106.1:0-3573 GCF_049310485.1 Pseudomonas sp. GZD-209 | reverse complement strand
TGGATCCCTCTCTCCCCGTCCCTCTTACAAGGGGTGGGGTTTGAGTTTGTCTCTCCCCCCGCGAAAGGGCCGAAACGCTGTGCTAAAACGCACAACGGCTGCGCAAAATCTCGTGTTTCCTCAGCGAAATTAATCAATAAGATGGACCGGGACAAGAATAATAATCAGGCGCGAGGTTGCACATGCCATCAGCCGATTCTGTCTACGACTACGTGGTCGTGGGTGCCGGGCCCGCCGGTTGCCTGCTGGCCAACCGTCTGTCCGCCGACCCTGCCTGCCGCGTCCTGCTGCTGGAAGCCGGGGGCCGCGACAACTATCCCTGGATTCACATCCCCGTCGGTTACCTCTACTGCATCGGCAACCCCCGTACCGACTGGTGCTTCAAGACCGAGGCGCAACCCGGCCTGAACGGCCGCGCCCTGGGTTATCCACGGGGCAAGGTGCTCGGTGGTTGCTCCTCGATCAACGGCATGATCTACATGCGCGGCCAGGCTGCCGACTACGACCGTTGGGCCGAGCAAGGCAACGACGGCTGGGCATGGAAGGACGTGCTGCCGTTGTTCAAGCAAAGCGAAAACCACTTCGCCGGCGCCAGCGACAGCCATGGCGGTGACGGCGAATGGCGGGTCGAACAGCAGCGCTACAGCTGGCCGATCCTCGATGCCTTCCGCGATGCCGCCGAGCAGAGCGGCATCGCCAAGGTTGATGACTTCAACACCGGCGATAACGCCGGCTGTGGATACTTTCAGGTCAACCAGCGCCGCGGTGTGCGCTGGAACTCGGCCAAGGCTTTCCTCAAACCTATCCTCAAACGGCCCAACCTGACCGTATTGACCGGCGTCGAGGTCGACCAGGTGCTGCTCAACAACACCCGGGCCCGGGCGGTGAAAGCGCGTTGGCAAGGCGCGTGGCATGAGTTCGGCGCACGCCGGGAGATCATTCTTTGCGCAGGCTCCGTGGGTTCACCCGGCATCCTGCAGCGCTCAGGCATCGGCCCGCGCAAGCTGCTCGAAGGGCTGGGCATCGGCGTGCGGCACGACATGCCCGGCGTCGGCGGCAACCTGCAGGACCACCTGCAACTGCGGCTGATCTACCAGATCGACAACACCCGTACCCTCAACCAGATGGCCAACAGCCTGTGGGGCAAGCTGGGCATGGGCCTGCGTTACGCCTATGACCGCAGCGGCCCGCTGGCCATGGCGCCGAGCCAGCTGGGGGCATTCGTGCGTTCGGGCCCGGAGCAGGCCACCGCCAACCTGCAATATCACGTGCAGCCCCTGTCGCTGGAGCGCTTCGGTGAACCGCTGCATCGCTTCCCGGCCTTCACTGCCTCGGTGTGCAACCTGCGCCCGGTCAGCCGTGGGCGTATCGATATCCGCTCGGCGGACATGCACGCCACGCCTTTGATCGACCCCAACTACCTCAGTGCGCCTGAAGACCTGCAGGTGGCGGCAGATGCCATCCGCATGACCCGGCGCATCGTCCAGGCCCCTGCCCTGGCCGCCTTTGCCCCCCGCGAATACCTGCCTGGCCCCGCCCTGCAGAGTGAAGAAGACCTGCACCAGGCCGCCGGCCAGATCGGTACCACCATCTTCCACCCGGTGGGCACCTGCCGCATGGGCAATGGCGCGCTGGACGTTGTGGATAACCAGCTGCGCGTACATGGCATTCCCGGCCTGCGCGTGGCCGACGCATCGATCATGCCGCAGATCGTCTCCGGCAATACCTGTTCACCCACGTTGATGATCGCCGAGAAGGCGGCGCAACTGATCCTCAAGGGGGCCCGTACCCAGACCAACCTCAGCGACTCCAGCGCGATACCGACGCCCTGACCCGGGTGTTTGCAACAGCGACGGCGCGTGGTCGGAGGCCGTCGGCAGTGGAACAACAAGAATAATCACTGTGGCCCTCGGGCCGAGGACAGCAACGATGTCGGACTACATCCAGGAACAGGGGGCGGCGGCGAGCAGCTCCAGCGGTCGTGAAGAACGCAAGATCATTTTCGCGTCATCCCTCGGGACGGTGTTCGAGTGGTATGACTTTTTTCTCTATGGCGCGCTGGCCGCGGTCATCAGCAAGCAGTTCTTTGCTGGGGTCAACGACACCACCGCCTTCATCTTCGCCCTGATGGCCTTCGCCGCCGGCTTCCTGGTGCGCCCGTTCGGCGCCCTGGTGTTTGGTCGGCTGGGTGACATGATCGGGCGCAAGTACACCTTCCTGGTGACCATCGTGCTGATGGGCCTGTCGACCTTCGCGGTCGGCCTGCTGCCCACCTACGCCAGTATCGGTATTGCCGCACCGATCATCCTGGTGATACTGCGCATGCTCCAGGGCCTGGCCCTGGGCGGCGAATACGGCGGCGCCGCCACCTATGTGGCCGAGCACGCGCCGCACGGCAAGCGTGGTTTCCACACCGGCTTCATCCAGTCCACCGCCACCCTCGGCCTGCTGCTGTCGCTGACCGTGGTGCTGGCCAGCCGCTACATCAGCGGCGACCAGTTCGAGACCTGGGGCTGGCGCCTGCCGTTCCTGCTGTCGATCTTCCTGCTGGCGATCTCCACCTGGATCCGCATGAGCATGCATGAATCGCCAGCCTTCGTGAAAATGAAGGCCCAGGGCAAGGTGAGCAAGTCGCCGATCCGCGAGTCGTTCACCTCGTGGCCCAACCTCAAGGTGGTGCTGACCGCGCTGTTCAGCATCAACGCCGGGCAAGCGGTGACCTTCTATACCGCACAGTTCTACGTGCTGTTCTTCATGACCCAGATGCTCAAGATGGACCCGTCACAAGCCAACACCCTGTTGATCATCAGCGTGATCATAGGCGCGCCGTTCTTCGTGTTCTTCGGCTGGCTGTCCGACCGTGTCGGGCGCAAGCCGATCCTGATGATCGGGCTGCTGTTGGCCACCGTCTGCTACTTCCCGATGTTCAAGGCCCTGAGCCATTACGCCAACCCGCAGATCGACGCTGCCAGCCGCCAGGCACCGATCGTGGTGCATGCCAACCCGCAGGCCTGCACCTTCCAGTTCGACCCGGTGGGCAAGGCGCGCTTCGACAGCCCGTGCGACAAGGTCAAGACCTTCCTGGTCAAGCAGGGCCTGCCCTACAGCTCGGTTGACGCCAAGGGCAGTGACGTTACGGTGAGCATCGGCGACAAGACCATCAACGGCTTCGACGAAGCAGCCATGCGCAGCGCCATCGAGGCGGCCGGCTACCCGGCCAAGGCCGATCCAGCCCAGGTGAACCAGGTGATGGTGGTGGTGCTGATTGTCGCCATGATCCTGATTGCCACCATGACCTATGGGCCACTGGCGGCGGTGATGGTCGAGTTGTTCCCTACCCGCATCCGCTACACCTCGATGTCCCTGCCCTATCACATCGGCAATGGCTGGTTCGGTGGCTTCCTGCCGACGGTATCGTTCGCGCTGGTGGTGTACACCGGGGATATCTTCTACGGGCTGTGGTACCCGGTATTGATCACCGGGGTGAGCCTGGTGGTGGGGATTTTCTGCCTGAAAGAAACCAAGGATGTGGATATCGACAAGGTCTGAGGAATGCCACGGACCTGGCGTGGG
>NZ_JBMOWQ010000105.1:0-37661 GCF_049310485.1 Pseudomonas sp. GZD-209 | reverse complement strand
GCCAGTTACACACTCTAGCGTGGGAGCGGGCTTGCCCCGCGATTGCCAGCGCACTCAGATCTCAGGCCAGAACGCCCGAATCCCGGCAACACCTTGTGCCCCGGCATCCCAGGCCTGCTCCCGCTCACCCGGCCCGACCCCACCCAACAGGAACACCGGGCGGCTCGTCGTGCCGATCAAGCGCCGCGCCTCATCCCAACCGAGCGGTGTGGCATCCGGATGCGTCTGGGTCGCCTGCACTGGCGACAGGGTGACGAAATCCACGCCCATCTGCTCGGCTAGCGCCAGTTCTTCGGCGCTGTGGCAGGACGCCGCCAGCCAGCGGTTCTCCGGGAACGGGCGGCCTTTGGCGGCGTACTTGCGCAGCTGCGCCGCCGTGAGGTGCCAACCGGCCGCCGGGAAGTCGCCCAGCCACTCCAACGGCCCCTTGAGCATCAGTTGGGCCTTGCCGGCGCACAGCCCGACCGCATCCACGGCAACGTCGCGGTACTTGGGGTCGTACATGTCCGGGGCGCGCAGCTGGATCAGCTTGATGCCATTGGCCACGGCCTTCTGGATGCCCTTGAGCAGCTCCGGCACCTCCAGCCCATCCGGCGTGATCAGGTACTGATCCGGCAGGCGCGCGGCGGCGACGATCGGCTTGTTGGCTTCAGGGAAGTCGTACTGGCCCAGGTCGCGTGGCGCCACCCAGGCCAACGGCTGGCCTTCCGCGCCATGGGGCTCGCCGGTGAAGGCATCCACCTCGCGCACATCCAGCAGCACCTGCTTGTCCGGGTAGTCGTGGCTGACCTTGATCAACGGCCGCGAACGGCTGACCTCGATACCCAGCTCTTCGCGCAGCTCACGGGCCAGCGCCGCCTCGACGCCCTCGCCCTCCTCCAGCTTGCCGCCGGGGAACTCCCACAGGCCGCCCTGGTGCTGGGTGTCGGCACGGCGGGCGATCAGGATGCGCCCGTCGGCGCCTCGGATGACGGCAGCAACCACATGAATCCGCTTCACCCTGCACGCTCCGCCAGGCCAGCCTGCTGCCAGGCCTGGAAGGCCGGCCACTGGTAAATGGTTTCGATGTAGGCCGCAGCTTCGGCGGGCACTGCAACGCGGTAGGTGCGCAGGCGCACGGCCACCGGGGCAAAGAAGGCATCGGCCAGGGTCGGCCGGCCGAACAGGAACGGGCCTTGGTCCTTGGCCACCAGACGGCACTCGGACCACAGGGCGACAATGCGGTCGATATCGACTTGCACGTCCAGCGGCACGTTCTCCAGCGCCTGGTCGCGGGACAGGTCGAACGGCATGGCACCGCGCAGGGCGAAGAAGCCGCTGTGCATCTGCGCGCAGGCCGAACGCGCCTGGGCGCGGGCGGCGACGTCTTCAGGCCAGAGCCTGGCGTCAGGATGCTGTTCGTTGAGGTATTCGGCGATGGCCAGGGAGTCGGCGATCACGCCGTGCTCGGTCTTGAGCAGCGGTACCTTGCCGGTGGCCGAGAACGCCAGCAGGCGTTGGCGGGTGTCGGGCTGGTTGAGTTTGACCAGGGTTTCTTGGTAGGGCGCGCCGGCCAGTTCGAGGGCCAGGGCGCCGCGCAGCGACCAGGAGGAATACAGCTTGTCGCCGATGATCAGGTGATAGCTCATGGGGCGGCTCCATGTTGCATGGCGGAGGGAGCATCGCGGGGCAAGCCCGCTCCCACGCTGTAGGCCTTTAGGCTTGTAGGCCTGCTAGCGTGGGAGCGGGCTTGCCCCGCGATGGGTCGGATCAGGTGCGGTATTCGGCGTTGATCTTCACGTACTCGTGGGACAGGTCGGTGGTCCAGATGGTTTCGCGGCACTGGCCACGGCCCAGCTCGATGCGGATGGTGATCTCTTCCTGGGCCATCACTGCAGAACCCTGCGCCTCGGTGTAGCTCGGGTTGCGACCGCCCTGGCTGGCGATGCAGACGTTGTCGAGGTAGACGTCGATCAGGCTGACATCCAGCTCTGGCACGCCGGCACGGCCTACCGCGGCGAGGATGCGGCCCCAGTTCGGGTCGGAGGCGAACAGCGCGGTCTTGATCAGCGGCGAGTGGGCCACGGCGTAGCCGACGTCCAGGCATTCCTGGTGGTTGCCGCCGCCGTTGACTTGCACGGTGACGAACTTGGTGGCGCCTTCGCCGTCACGCACGATGGCCTGGGCCACGTCCATGCACACTTCGAACACGGCCTTTTTCAGCGCCTCGAACAGCTCGCCGCGGGCTTCGGTCACTTCCGGCACGTCGGCCTTGCCGGTGGCGATCAGCATGCAGCAGTCGTTGGTCGAGGTGTCGCCGTCGATGGTGATGCGGTTGAACGACTTGTTGGCGCCGTCGAGCATCAGGTCTTTGAGCACCTGCGGTGCAACCTTGGCGTCGGTGGCGATGTAGCCGAGCATGGTGGCCATGTTCGGGCGGATCATGCCGGCGCCTTTGCTGATACCGGTGACGGTGATGGTCTTGCCGTCGAACTGGAACTGGCGGCTGGCACCCTTGGGCAGGGTGTCGGTGGTCATGATGCCGGTGGCGGCTTCGGCCCAGTGGTTCTCGGACAGGTTGTCGAGGGCTGCCTGCAACGCGCCTTCGATCTTCTCGACCGGCAGCGGCTCACCGATCACGCCGGTGGAGAACGGCAGTACCGACTCGGCAGGCACGCCGGTCAGTTCGGCCAGTTTGGCGCAGGTGCGCTCAGCGGCGGCCAGGCCTGGGGCGCCGGTGCCGGCGTTGGCATTGCCGGTGTTGGTCAGCAGGTAGCGCACGGTGCCCTGCACGCGCTGCTTGGAGAGGATCACCGGTGCGGCGCAGAACGCGTTGAGGGTGAACACGCCGGCAACGCTGGAGCCTTCGGCACAGCGCATCACCACCACATCCTTGCGCCCGGGGCGCTTGATGCCCGCCGAAGCGATGCCGAGTTCGAAACCGGGAACCGGGTGCAGGGTGGGCAAAGGACCAAGACCAACAGCCATTAGAGCGCTCCTAGAAAATACGTGGGGAATTGGGGCCGTTGTGCGGCCCTTTCGCGACACAAGGCCGCTCCTACAGGGTTGTTGCGATTCCTGTAGGAGCGGCCTTGTGTCGCGATGGGCTGCGACGCAGCCCCGGGATCTCAAGCCAATGGTGAGATCAGATCACTCGATCTGACCATGGCAGTGCTTGAATTTCTTGCCCGAACCACACCAGCACGGCTCGTTGCGGCCCAGCTTGAGGTCGTTACGCACAGGCGCGGCGGCCACGGCCACTTCGGCGCCTTCTTCAGCCAGTTGCTCGCTTTCCAGGCCAGGGGCGGCAGCGTGCTGGAACTGCATGCGGCTGGCCAGCTCCTCTGCTTCGCGGCGCAGGCGGGCTTCTTCTTCGACCGGGTCTTCGCGACGTACTTGAACGTGCGAAAGCACGCGGATGGTGTCGCGCTTGATCGAGTCCAGCAGTTCCTGGAACAGGGTGAACGACTCGCGCTTGTACTCCTGCTTCGGGTTCTTCTGCGCGTAACCACGCAGGTGAATGCCGTGACGCAGGTGGTCCATGGTCGACAGGTGGTCTTTCCACAGGTCGTCCAGTACGCGCAGCAGGATCTGCTTCTCGAAGGTACGCAGCGCGTCTTCGCCAGCCTGGTCCTCTTTCTCGTTGTAGGCGCTGGTGATCTCGGTGATCAGCTTCTCGCGCAGCGTTTCTTCGTAGAGGTGATCGTCCTCGTCGAGCCACTGCTGGATCGGCAGCTTGATGGCGAAATCGCTGGCCAGCGAAGCCTCGAGGCCGGCAACGTCCCACTGTTCAGGCAGCGACTGCGGCGGAATGTGCTGGCTGATGGTGGCATCGAGCACTTCCTGGCGGAACTCGGCGATGGTGTCGCCGATGTTTTCGGCGGCCAGCAGGCTGTTGCGCATGTGGTAGATCACCTTGCGCTGTTCGTTGGCCACGTCGTCGTATTCAAGCAGCTGCTTACGAATATCGAAGTTGCGGCCTTCGACCTTGCGCTGGGCTTTTTCAATGGCGTTGGTGACCATGCGGTGCTCGATGGCTTCACCGGACTGCATGCCCAAGGCCTTCATGAAGTTCTTCACCCGGTCAGAGGCGAAGATGCGCATCAGGCTGTCTTCCAGCGACAGGTAGAAGCGGCTGGAGCCGGCGTCACCCTGACGGCCGGCACGGCCACGCAGCTGGTTGTCGATACGGCGCGATTCGTGGCGTTCGGAGGCGATCACGTGCAGGCCACCGGCTTCCAGGACCTGCTGGTGACGCTTCTGCCAGTCGGCCTTGATCTTGGCGATCTGCTCGGCGCTCGGGTTGTCCAGGGCGGCGACTTCGGCCTCCCAGTTACCGCCGAGCAGAATGTCGGTACCACGGCCGGCCATGTTGGTGGCGATGGTCAGCGCACCCGGGGCACCGGCCTGGGCGATGATCTCGGCTTCTTTTTCGTGGTACTTGGCGTTCAGGACCTTGTGATCGATGCCTTCCTTCTTGAGCAGGTTGGACATGTGCTCGGAGGTTTCGATGGTCGCGGTACCGACCAGCACAGGGCGGCCCTGGGCCATGCTTTCCTTGATGTCGGCGATGATCGCGGCGTACTTCTCATCGGCGGTCAGGTACACCAGGTCGTTGAAGTCCTTACGGGCCAACGGCTTGTTCGGTGGGATGACCATCACGTTGAGGTTGTAGATCTGGGCGAACTCGAACGCTTCGGTGTCGGCGGTACCGGTCATGCCGGACAGCTTGGTGTAGAGGCGGAAGTAGTTCTGGAAGGTGGTGGAAGCCAGGGTCTGGCTTTCGGCCTGAATGTTCAGGTTTTCCTTCGCTTCGATGGCCTGGTGCAGGCCTTCGGACAGGCGACGGCCCGGCATGGTACGGCCGGTGTGCTCGTCGATCAGGAGGATCTGGCCTTCCTGGACGATGTACTCGACGTTGCGGTGGAACAGCTTGTGCGCGCGCAGGCCGGCGTAGACGTGGGTCAGCAGGCCCAGGTTATGCGCGGAGTACAGGCTCTCGCCCTCGGCCAGCAGGCCGGACTGGGTGAGCATGTCCTCGATGAACTGGTGGCCAGCCTCGTTGAGTTCGACCTGGCGGCTCTTCTCGTCGATGCTGTAGTGGCCCTCTTGGGTCACCTGGCCTTCGACTTCCTCGATGTGCTGGGTGAGGCGCGGGATCAGGCGGTTGATCTCGATGTACAGCTTGGAGCTGTCTTCGGCCTGACCGGAGATGATCAGCGGGGTACGCGCTTCGTCGATGAGGATGGAGTCGACTTCGTCGATCACGGCGAAGTTCAGCTCACGCTGGAACTTCTCGTCGACGCTGAACGCCATGTTGTCGCGCAGGTAGTCGAAGCCGAATTCGTTGTTGGTGCCGTAGGTGATGTCGGCGGCGTAGGCGGCGCGTTTTTCTTCCGGCGGCTGGAATGCCGAAACGATACCCACGGTCAGACCGAGGAATTCGTACAGCGGGCGCATCCAGTTGGCGTCACGGCGGGCCAGGTAGTCGTTGACCGTGACCACGTGCACGCCCTTGCCGGACAGCGCGTTGAGATACACGGCCAGGGTACCGACCAAGGTCTTGCCTTCACCGGTACGCATTTCTGCGATCATGCCTTCGTGCAGGGTCATACCGCCGATCAGCTGAACGTCGAAGTGACGCATGCCCATCACGCGCTTGCCGGCCTCACGGGCCACGGCGAAGGCTTCAGGCAACAGCTGGTCGAGGGTTTCGCCTTTGGCCAGGCGCTCTTTGAACTCTGCGGTCTTGCCCCGCAGCTGTTCGTCGGAGAGGGCCACCATCTTCTCTTCGAAGGCATTGACGGTGCTCACCGTCTTGAGCAGGCGTTTGATCTCGCGCTCGTTCTTGCTTCCAAAAAGTTTCTTTAACAAAGGCGCAAACATATCGGCAGGATCTTCCACACGTAGGGATGGAGGGCGGCCCCATGAGTCGCCCGTGCAGCCCAGAGGCCGCATGCGAACGAGCATTCTACCCGGAAACGATTGTGAGGAAAGTGGTGGATTTCCACGATACTGGCACAGCGTATGTATGGGGCCTGCCTAACATAAGGGCTTTTTCGCCAAGTTCAAGGCGGCGGAAGATGAAACGTATCGAGAATGACTTGCATCAATAAGTGACTGTCACTGCCTGATCGAACGCTATCGCGGGGCAAGCCCGCTCCCACGCGCCCCGCGATGAGGTCGCAACTGTTAGACTGCCGGTTTTGTAACCCCCTGCGTACTCATGGCCTACAAACCCTCCCCCGCCCGCCCGCCCGCCGACCTGCTGCGCAAGGCCCGGCCGCTGCGCCTGTTGCTCAACCAGGCCGAGCGCCTGGAGCATCTGCAGCGCCTGCTGGAAAGCCAGCTGCAACCGGCCGCCCGCGAGCATTGCCATGTGGCGTCGTGGAAAGAGGGCACCTTGTTGCTGGTGGTCACCGACGGCCACTGGGCCACCCGCCTGCGCTACCAGCAGAAGCGCCTGCAGCGTCAGCTGTTGGCGCTGGAAGCCTTTGCCAACCTGACGCGGATCCTGTTCAAGGTGCAGCCGCCGCTGGTGTCGGCCAAACGCGAGGGTCAGGGGCCGGAACTTTCGGAAACTGCCGCCGAAAGTATCCGCGGCTCAGCCGAAGGCATCAGCGACCCGAAGCTCAAGGCCGCACTGGAACGACTGGCCGCGCACGCCCAGAACAAAGACTGAACACGTCCGAACTGACTGCGGCCTGTGGGAGCGGTTTTACCCGGGAAGCATGCGCTACGGTGGATGGCACGGGCTTCGCCCGTGTTCGCGGGGCAAGCCCGCCCCCACAGGGATCGCGCTAGCTTTAGCAGTTGAGTAAGACAGTTGCCCCTACTACAGAAGCCGTACAGCGACTGAATGCGAAAATAAAAAAGGCCACCCGAAGGTGGCCTTGATCAACAACTAGAGAGTGTTCGAACTTACACAGCCGCAACAGGGCGCATGTACGAGATCGGTGCCGTGCTGGCATCTTCGAAGAACACCACTTCCCAGGCGTCAGTTTCAGCAATCAGCTTGCGCAGCAGCTGGTTGTTCAACGAGTGGCCAGACTTGTAGCCCTTGAACTCGCCGATCAGGCTGTTGCCCAGCAGGTAAAGGTCGCCGATGGCATCGAGGATCTTGTGCTTGACGAATTCGTCTTCGGAACGAAGGCCGTCTTCGTTGAGTACGCCGGTCTCATCGACCACGATGGCGTTCTCGACACTGCCGCCCAGCGCAAGGTTGTGCTTGCGCAGGTACTCGATGTCACGCATGAACCCGAAGGTCCGCGCGCGGCTGACTTCCTTCACGAACGAAGTGCTGGAGAAGTCTACAGACGCGCTTTGGGTCTGGCCCTTGAGGACCGGGTGATCGAAGTCGATCTCGAAGCTCACCTTGAACCCGTCGAACGGCAGGAAAGTGGCGCGCTTGTCGCCCTCTTCCACTGTCACTTCGCGCAGGATGCGAATGAACTTCTTCGGTGCGTCCTGTTCTTCCAGGCCGGCCGATTGGATCAGGAATACGAAAGGTCCGGCGCTGCCATCCATGATCGGCACTTCCGAGGCGGAGAGCTCGACGTAGGCGTTATCGATGCCCAGGCCCGCCATGGCGGAGAGCAGGTGCTCGACCGTATCGACTTTGACGTCACCGTTGACCAGCGTCGTAGACATGGTGGTCTCGCCGACGTTGGCCGCGCGCGCCGGGATTTCGACCACAGGGTCGAGGTCGGCGCGGCGGAAGACGATGCCGGTGTCGACAGGCGCAGGCTTGAGGGTCAGGTAGACCTTCTCCCCGGAGTGCAGGCCGACGCCCGTGGCACGGATGGTATTCTTCAGGGTGCGTTGTCTAATCATGGCATTGGCCGCTTCAGCGCAAATAATGCGAACAGGTATCAACAAAGGCTGGGGATGATAACAGACCCGGCCTTTGCTGAACACCAATCACCCTTATACCCCTGATAAATTCCATCAATCGGCCTGACGACGCAGGAACGCAGGGATATCCAGGTAGTCCAGATCGTCCTGTGGGTTGAGTTTAGCGGCCGCCGCGGCACCTGCATGGGCCTGGTTGCGCATCACCGTCGGGCGCTCCAGATCACGGTAGTTGACGGCTGGCTGCTCCTGGCGAACCGGGGCCGGGTTGGAGGACTCGTAAACCTGCTGAGCGGTCTGCAGGGTGTTGTCGACCACCTTGACCGGCTTCTCGATGCGCGCACCCAGGCCAGTAGCGACCACGGTCACGTGCAGTTCGTCGCGCATGTCCGGATCGATCACGGTACCCACCTTGACCATGGCGTGGTCGGAGGCGAAGGCTTCGATGATGCTACCCACGTCGGAGTACTCACCCAGCGACAGGTCGGGGCCTGCGGTGATGTTCACCAGGATGCCGCGGGCGCCCTGCAGGTTGACGTCTTCGAGCAACGGGTTGCGGATCGCCGCCTCGGTGGCTTCGCGGGCGCGGTTCGGGCCGCTGGCGCAACCGGTACCCATCATGGCCATGCCCATTTCGCTCATCACGGTGCGCACGTCGGCAAAGTCGACGTTGATCATGCCAGGGCGCTTGATGATGTCGGAGATACCGCGCACGGCGCCGGCCAGCACGTCGTCGGCCTTGGCGAAGGCGGACAGCAGGCTTGCATCCTTGCCCAGGATGGTCAGCAGCTTCTCGTTGGGGATGGTGATCAGCGAGTCGACGCTGTCAGCCAGCATGCGGATGCCTTCGTCGGCGATCTGCATGCGCTTGCGGCCTTCGAACGGGAACGGACGGGTCACCACTGCAACGGTGAGGATGCCCATTTCCTTGGCCACTTCGGCGATGATCGGCGCAGCACCGGTACCGGTACCACCACCCATGCCAGTGGTGATGAACACCATGTTGGTGCCCTGCAGCACTTCGGCGATACGCTCACGGTCTTCCAGCGCGGCCTGACGGCCGACTTCCGGATTGGCACCTGCGCCCAGGCCCTTGGTCACGCCGGTACCCAGTTGCAGAATGGTGCGCGCGCCGATGTTTTTAAGCGCCTGGGCATCCGTGTTGGCGCAGATGAACTCGACGCCTTCAATGTTGCTTTTGACCATGTGGTTAACGGCGTTGCCGCCGCCACCGCCCACACCGATCACCTTGATGACCGGGCTTTGCGGGACGTTGTCTACGAGCTCGAACATTTTCCCTCTCCTTACAGTTCTCTAGTTATTGCGCCTACCACTACTGCTTTGAAACTTAGAAGTTGCCCTGGACCCAACGCTTGAGTCGTTCAAGCACCGGGGCCTTCGGTTCATCGCCATAGCTGTTGTTGCTGCTGTTGCTGATGCCGGTCAGGGACAGGTCCTCGGACTGCTTCTGCAGCCCGTAGGTGAGCAGGCCCACGCCGGTGGAATAGATCGGGTTGCGCACCACGTCGCTCAGCCCCCGAACGCTGTGCGGTACGCCCAGGCGTACCGGCATGTGGAAGATTTCCTCGGCCAGTTCCACGGCGCCTTCCATTTTCGCGGTACCGCCGGTGAGGACGATGCCGGCCGGCACCAGGTCCTCGTAGCCGCTGCGGCGCAGCTCGGCCTGGATCAGGGTGAAGAGCTCGTCGTAACGGGGCTCGACGACCTCGGCCAGGGCCTGGCGCGACAGCTCGCGCGGTGGGCGGTCGCCCACGCTCGGCACCTTGATGGTCTCGCCGGCGCCAGCCAGTTTGGCCAGGGCGCAGGCGTAGCGGATCTTGATTTCCTCGGCGTACTGCGTAGGTGTGCGCAGGGCCATGGCAATGTCGTTGGTGACCTGGTCGCCGGCGATCGGGATCACCGCGGTGTGGCGGATCGCGCCTTCGGTGAAGATGGCGATGTCGGTGGTGCCACCGCCGATGTCCACCAGGCACACGCCCAGCTCTTTCTCGTCGTCGGTCAGCACCGAGTACGCCGAGGCCAGCTGCTCGAGGATGATGTCGTCGATCTCCAGGCCACAGCGGCGCACGCACTTCTCGATGTTCTGCGCGGCGTTGACCGCGCAGGTGACCACGTGGACCTTGGCCTCCAGACGCACGCCGGACATGCCCAGTGGCTCGCGCACGCCTTCCTGGTTGTCGATCACGTAGTCCTGCGGCAGGGTGTGCAACACGCGCTGGTCGGCCGGAATCGCCACGGCCTGGGCCGCGTCGAGTACGCGTTCAAGGTCGGCCGTGCTGACTTCGCGATCGCGGATGGCGACGATGCCGTGGGAGTTCAGGCTGCGGATGTGGTTGCCGGCAACCCCGACGAACGCCGAGTGAATGCGGCAACCGGCCATCAGCTGGGCCTCTTCCACGGCGCGCTGGATCGATTGCACGGTGGACTCGATGTTCACCACCACGCCCTTCTTCAGGCCGCGGGACGGGTGAGTACCGATACCGACGATTTCCAGGGTACCGTCTTCGCCGACTTCACCCACCAGCGCCACCACCTTGGAGGTGCCAATGTCCAGCCCGACGATCATTTTGCCGCTATGCGCGTTTGCCATGGTCCTGCCTCTCTCTAATTCTTCGCAACGGCGGGTTGGGCCGTCGTCGGTGCAATCGGTTCCCGCCAACCAACGGCCAGACCGTTGGCGTAACGCAGATCGATGCGGGCGATAGTGGTGATCTGGTCTTTAAGCGTTTTGTCGTAAATGGCAATGAAACGGCGCATTTTCTCCACCAGATGGTCGCGCCCCAACAGCAGTTCGATGCCTGGCCCGGCGCTGCCCGCGCCAGTGGTCAGGAACCAGCTGCCTCGCTCGCGCAGCTCCAGGCGAGCGATGGAAAAGCCCATGGGGCGCAGCATCTGGCTCAATACCTGATACTGCTGCATGACTTGTTGCTGAGCCCGCTGCGGCCCGAACAGCTGCGGCAGATGCTCGTAGTTGGCCAGCTCGCGCGGGGTGAAGGCCTGGCCCTGGTTGTTGAGCAGGGCCTCGTCACCCCAGCGCGCCACCGGCAACTGTTCTTCCAGGCGGATTACCACTTCGTCCGGCCAGACCCTGCGCACTTCGGCGTGGGCGATCCACGGCATCTGCTCCAGCTCGACGCGCATGGCCGTCAGGTCAACGGTGAAGAAGCTCGCCGCCACGTAGGGCGCGATACGCTGCTGCACCGCCTGCTGGCTGATGTAGCTGAGGTCGCCCTGCACGGCGATCTTGGTGATCGGCCGGTCGGCATACGGCATCAGGCGGATCGCGCCTTCATAGGCGCCAAAGCCTGCAGCCACCAGCAGCACCGGCCACAACAGGCGCTTGAGGCCGCCGAAGTTGGGACGGGGCAGGCGCGCCGATACGGGCTCGTCGGCCACCAGTCGGCTGGCACCACGCGGCACCGGCTTGCTGCGGCCGGGGACGGGTTGCTGCTGACGTATCATCGCGCCTTGCATGGCTGTTAACCTCGCGTCGCTACGCTGTCGGCCAGGATCGCCAGCACCAGTTGCTGGAAGTCCAGGCCGGCCGCGCGGGCCGCCATGGGCACCAGGCTATGATCGGTCATGCCAGGTGCGGTGTTGACTTCGAGCAGCCAGAACCGGCCCTGCTCGTCCTGCATCACGTCCAGCCGGCCCCAGCCTTCGATGCCGATGGCATCGCAGGCACGCGCGGTCAGGTCGATCAGCTCTTGTTCCTTGACGCTGTCCAGGCCGCACGGGATGCGGTACTGGGTGTCATTGGCGATGTACTTGGCGTCGTAGTCGTAGAACACATGCGGGGTGCCCAGCGCGATCGGCGGCAGCACCTGGCCACGCAGCACGGCGATGGTGAACTCCGGGCCGTGAATCCATTGCTCGACCAGTACTTGCGAATCGTATTTGGCGGCGTCTTGCCAGGCGGCGATCAGTTCCTGCTCGCTGTTCACCTTGGCCATGCCAATGCTCGAACCTTCATGGGCAGGTTTGACGATCAGCGGGAAGCCCAGTTCCGTACTGGCGGCAACACAATCCTGCTCACTGGCCAGCACGGCGTGGCGCGGGGTTGGAATGCCCAGGCTCTGCCACACCTGCTTGGTGCGCAGCTTGTCCATGGCCAGGGCCGACGCGAGGATGCCGCTGCCGGTGTAGGGGATGCCCAGGCACTCGAGCAGGCCTTGCATGCTGCCGTCTTCACCGCCACGGCCGTGGAGGATGATGAAGGCGCGGTCGATCTTCTCGTTCTGCAGGCGCGCCAGCAGGTCATCGCCCACGTCGATGCCGACCACGTCGACACCGGCGCTGGTCAGCGCCTCGATCACCGCGGCGCCGGACTTGAGCGACACCTCGCGCTCGGCGCTCTTGCCGCCGTACAGCACGGCGACGCGGCCGAAGGCTTTGACGTCGAGGGTGGAATGCAGCGTGTCGTAGGCGCTGGTCATTTCGACTTCTCCTGCTTGGCGCCAGCGAACAGCGGGCTTTTCATCAGTTGCGGGGCCAGGCCACCGACATCACCGGCACCCTGGCACAGCAGGATGTCGCCGGCGCGCAGCAGCGGCTGCACCAGCGGCGCCAGCTCGACGCCACGTTCGATGTAGATCGGGTCGAGCTTGCCGCGCTGGCGGATGCTGTGGCACAGCTGGCGGCTGTCGGCGCCCGGGATCGGCTCTTCGCCGGCCGGGTAGACCTCCATCAGCAGCAGCACGTTGGCGTCGCCCAGCACCTGCACGAAGTCGTCGTACAGGTCGCGGGTACGGCTGTAGCGGTGCGGCTGGTAGACAATCACCAGGCGGCGGCTCGGCCAGCCGCCGCGCACGGCCTTGATCACCGCGGCAACTTCGGTCGGGTGGTGGCCGTAGTCGTCGACCAGCATCACGCTGCCGCCTTCGACCGGCAGCTCGCCGTACACCTGGAAGCGTCGGCCGACGCCCTGGAAGCCGGACAGGCCCTGGACGATGGCCTCGTCGCTGATGCCTTCGTCAGTGGCGATGGCGATGGTGGCCAGGGCATTGAGCACGTTGTGGTTGCCCGGCATGTTCACCGACACCTCGAGCGGCTCGCAGTCGCGGCGCAGCACGGTGAAGTGGGTCTGCATGCCCTGCTGGCGCACGTTGATGGCGCGGATGTCGGCCTCTTCGCTGAAGCCGTAGGTGACCGTCGGGCGCTTGACCTGCGGCAGGATCTCGCGCACCACCGGGTCGTCCAGGCACATCACGGCCAGGCCGTAGAACGGCAGGTTGTGCAGAAACTCGACGAAGGTCTTCTTCAGCTTGTTGAAGTCGCCTTCGTAGGTCGCCATGTGGTCGGCGTCGATGTTGGTGACCACGGCGACCATCGGCTGCAGGTGCAGGAAGCTGGCATCGCTTTCGTCGGCTTCGGCGATCAGGTAGCGGCTGGTGCCCAGCTGCGCATTGGTGCCGGCGGCGGTCAGCCGACCACCGATGACGAAGGTCGGGTCCAGGCCACCGGCGGCGAACACAGAGGCCAGCAGGCTGGTGGTGGTGGTCTTGCCGTGGGTGCCGGCCACGGCGATACCGTGGCGATAGCGCATCAGCTCGGCGAGCATCTCGGCACGCGGCACCACCGGGATGCGGCGTTCGAGCGCGGTGGCGACTTCCGGGTTGGCCGGGTTGATCGCGCTGGACACCACCAGCACATCGGCGCTGGCGGCGTTCTCGGCGCGGTGGCCGACGAAGATCTCGGCGCCGAACGATTCCAGGCGTTCGGTGACCGGCGAGGTCTTGAGGTCGGAACCGGACACTTCATAGCCCAGGTTCAGCAGCACTTCGGCGATACCGCACATGCCCACGCCGCCGATACCGACGAAGTGGATACGGCGGATACGGCCCATCTTGGGCTGCGGCATGGCTTTCTGGCTTTCAACCATGGGCCACCTCCAGGCAGATATCGACCACGGTGCTGGTTGCGGCAGGTTTGGCCAGGCGACGCGCGGTGCCGGCCATGGTGTTGAGTTTCTCGGGTTGCATCAGCACCTCGTTCAGGCGTTCAGCGAGCTGCGCTGCGCCAGTTGTCGCTTGCGGCATCAGGAAGGCAGCGCCTTCACGAGCCAGATAATGGGCGTTGTGGGTCTGGTGGTCGTCGATGGCGTGGGGCAAGGGCACCAGCATCGAAGGCAGTCCTGCCGCCGCGAGTTCGCTGACGGTCAGGGCACCGGCCCGGCAGACCACCATGTCGGCCCAGCCATAGGCGTGGGCCATGTCCTTGATGAACGGTTCTACCTGCGCCTCGACCCCCGCCTCCTGATAACGCTCGGCGGTGATCGGCGCATGGTGCTTGCCGGCCTGGTGGAACACCTCGGGCCGCAGGTTCGCGGGCACCTCGGACAGGGCCTTAGGCAACAATTTGTTCAATGGTTCCGCACCCAGGCTGCCGCCCATGACCAACAGGCGCGCGCGGCGGTCGGCCAAGGGCGCGCGCTGCGCATCCATGAACAGCTCGGCACGCACCGGATTGCCGGTGGTGCGCAGCTTGTCGCTGGCGGCGAAGGTGCCCGGGAACGCCTCGCACACCCGCGCCGACAAGGGCACGAGCAGACGGTTGGCGGTACCGGCGCGGGCGTTCTGTTCGTGGATCACCAGGGGCACGCCGCACAGCCGCGCGGCCACACCGCCAGGGCCGGTCACGTAGCCGCCGAAGCCGATCACGCAGACCGGTTTGAGCTCACGGACGATACGCCGTGCCTGCAGCACGGCCTTGACCAGGGTGAACGGCGCCTTGAGCAGCGACAGCTTGCCTTTGCCGCGCAGGCCGCTGACCTGGATCAGGTGCAGGGGCAAGCCGGCCTGTGGCACCAGCTCGTTCTCGATGCCGCGCGGGGTGCCCAGCCAGTGCACGCTGTAGCCCCGGGCCTGGAACTCGCGGGCACAGGCCAATGCCGGGAACACATGGCCGCCGGTACCGCCGGCCATGATCAATACGTTCTTGCCGTCAGCGGCCATGATTGGTCTCCTCGGCAAAGTCGTGTTCGTTGAACTCGTGTTCCTCGCTGCCCAGGTGCGTTCGGCTCTCCCACTCGATGCGTAACAACAACCCTACGCAGGCGCAGCAGATCACCAGCGAGCTGCCCCCATAGCTGAGGAACGGCAGCGTCAGGCCCTTGGTCGGCAGCAGGCCGACGTTCACGCCGATGTTGATCAGGAACTGGCCGATCCACAGGAAGGCCAGGCCGAACGCCATGTAGGCGGCGAAGAACTGCTTGGCCTTCTCGGCCCACAGGCCGATGTACAGGGCGCGCACCGTGACGAAGACGAACAGCGCCACGGTCAGCAGCGAGCCGACCACGCCCAGCTCTTCAGCCAGCACCGAGAACACGAAGTCGGTGTGCGCTTCGGGCAGGTAGAACTGCTTCTGCACGCTGTTGCCCAGGCCCACGCCCAGCCACTCGCCGCGGCCGAAGGCGATCAGCGCCTGGGTCAGCTGGTAGCCGGAGCCGAACTGGTCGGACCACGGGTCGGTAAAGGTGATCAGGCGCGCCATCCGGTACGGCTGGGCCTGGACCAGCACCACCACCGACACCACCGCCAGCACCACCATCAGCGAGAAGCGGAACAGCCCCACCCCGCCCAGGAACAACATGGCCGCAGCGGCGCCCATCATCACCACGGTGGCGCCGAAGTCCGGCTCCATCAGCAGCAGGACGGCCATCGGCAGCAGCACGATGAACGGCTTGAAGAAGCCCATCCAGGTTTCGCGCACTTCGGTCTGCCGGCGCACCAGGTAGCCGGCCAGGTAGATGACCACGAAGACCTTGGCGATCTCGGACGGCTGGACGTTGAAGAAGCTGAAGCCGATCCAGCGCATCGAACCGTTCACTTCGCGGCCGATACCGGGCACCAGCACCATCACCAGCAGGCCGAAGGCGCCGATCAGCATCATGAAGCCCATGCGCTGCCAGGTGGCGATCGGCACCATCATGGTCATCAACCCGGCGCCCAGGCCGAGGACCACGTACACCAGGTGGCGGAACATGTGATAGAGCGGGTTGCCCGACTGCACCGCGGCCACTTCCGAGGACGCCGAGGTGATCATCACCAGGCCCAGGCCGAGCAGCGCCAGGCAGCCGGCCAGCAGCGGGAAGTCGAGGTCGATGCCACGGCCGCTGATCAGCGGCGACGGGTACGGTTTGAGGATGCCGAAGATCATGCCAGCCCCTCCGCCGCCTGGGCGAACAGGCGCCCGCGTTCTTCGAAGTTCTTGAACATGTCGAGGCTGGCGCAGGCCGGCGACAGCAGCACGGCATCGCCGGGCTGGGCCAGCTCGGCGCAGCGCTGCACCGCTTCATCGAGGGTTTTCACCCGCACCTGCAGCACGTCATCGCCAAGGGTTTGCGCCAAGCGCTCGGCATCGCGGCCCAGCAGCACCACCGCGCGGCAATGTTGCGCCACCGGCGCGCGCAGGGCGGCGAAGTCAGCACCCTTGCCGTCACCGCCGGCAATCAGTACCAGCTTGCCTTCGATATCGGCCCCCAGGCCTTCAATGGCAGCCAGTGCAGCACCGACGTTGGTGGCCTTTGAATCGTCGTACCAGTTCACGCCGTTGCGCTCGCGGATCCACTGGCAGCGATGGGCCAGGCCCTTGAACTCGCGCAGGGCTTCGAGCATGGGTGCGAACGGCAGCCCGGCGGCATGGCCGAGGGCCAGGGCCGCCAGGGCGTTGCTCTGGTTGTGGGCACCGCGAATCTTCAGCTCGCGCACCGGCATGAGCGTCTGGAATTCGAAGGCCAGGTATTTTTCGCCGTCGACTTCGCGCAGGCCAAAGGCCTTGAAGTCCGGCGTATTGAGGCCGAAGGTCCAGCACGGCAGGCCTTCCACCGGCAATGGGCGGCTCAGCGCGTCCTGGCGGTTCACCACCACCTGCCGGGCGCCGCGGAAGATACGGTGCTTGGCCAGGTGGTAGGCCGGCAGGCCGCTGTAGCGGTCCATGTGGTCTTCGCTGATGTTCAGCACCGTGGCCACTTCGGCATTGAGCTGGTCGGTGGTTTCCAGCTGGAAGCTCGACAGCTCCATCACGTAGAGCTCCACGCTGTCATCGAGCAGGTCCAGCGCCGGCGTGCCGAGGTTGCCGCCGACCGCCACACGTTTGCCCGCCTTGGCGGCCATTTCACCGACCAGGGTGGTGACCGTGCTCTTGGCGTTGGAACCACTGATGGCCACGATCGGCGCCTTGGCGTAACGGGCGAACAGCTCGATGTCACCGGACAGCGTCACGCCTCGTGCCGCTGCCTGCTGCAACGCTGGGGTCGCCAGGGCCAGGCCGGGGCTCACGTACAGCGTGCTGGCGCGGCACAGGAAATCCACATCCAGCTCGCCACAGCGCACTTCCACCTGCGGGTAATCACGGCGCAGGGTTTCCAGTTCCGGCGGTTGCTCGCGGGTGTCGGCGACCGCAAAGGCAATGCCCCGGCTCGCCAGGAAGCGAACCAGGGACATGCCGCTCTTGCCGAGGCCGACAACGATGCGGAATTGGTCGGAAGCGATCAGTGACACGCTCGTTTACCTCAGTTTCAGGGTGGCAAGGCCGATCAGCACCAGAATCACGGTGATGATCCAGAAACGGACGATCACCCGTGGCTCGGGCCAGCCCTTGAGTTCAAAGTGGTGATGGATCGGCGCCATGCGGAACACGCGCTTGCCGGTCAACTTGAAGGACGCGACCTGGATCACCACCGACAG
This sequence comes from Pseudomonas sp. GZD-209, assembly GCF_049310485.1. Lineage (NCBI taxonomy): Bacteria > Pseudomonadati > Pseudomonadota > Gammaproteobacteria > Pseudomonadales > Pseudomonadaceae > Pseudomonas > Pseudomonas sp. GZD-209. The sequence continues at coordinate 20,124 of NZ_JBMOWQ010000105.1, read as the reverse complement.
GGTTTCCATCACGAACACACCGCCCATGATGAACAGCACGATTTCCTGGCGGACGATCACGGCGATGGTGCCCAGTGCGGCGCCCAGCGCCAGTGCACCGACGTCGCCCATGAACACCTGGGCCGGGTAGGTGTTGAACCACAGGAAGCCCAGGCCGGCACCGATCAGCGCGCCGCAGAACACGATCAACTCGCCGGAACCCGGTACGTAAGGGATCAACAGGTATTCGGCGAACTTCACGTTGCCCGACAGGTAGCAGAAGATGCCCAGGGCGCCGCCGACCATCACCGTCGGCATGATCGCCAGGCCATCAAGGCCGTCGGTCAGGTTGACCGCGTTGCTCGAACCGACGATGACGAAGTAGGTGAGCACGATGAAGCCGGCCCCCAGCGGAATGGTGAGGTCCTTGAGCATCGGGATGATCAGCGTGGTCTCGACGCTGGTCGGCGCGGTCTTGTAGAGGAAGATCGCCGCAGCCAGGCCGAATACCGACTGCCAGAAATACTTCCAGCGGCTTGGCAGGCCGCGCGAGTTCTTCTCGATCACCTTGCGGTAGTCGTCGACCCAGCCGATGGCGCCGAACGCCAGGGTGACGATCAGCACCACCCAAACGTAGCGGTTGGTCAGGTCGGCCCACAGCAGGGTGCTGATGGCGATGGCGGACAGAATCAGCGCGCCGCCCATGGTCGGGGTACCGGACTTGGACAGGTGCGATTGCGGGCCGTCGTTACGCACGGCCTGACCGATCTGGCGGATCTGCAGGGTACGGATCATCCACGGGCCCAGGCACAGGGCCAGGGTCAGCGCGGTCAGTACACCCAGGATCCCGCGCAGCGAGAGGTACTGGAAGACCGCGAAGCCCTTGTAGAACTGTTGCAGATACTCAGCCAACAGCAGCAGCATTAATGTTTCTCCCCGCCGGTTTCGCACAGTGCAGCCACGACGTTTTCCATCGCAGCGCTGCGCGAGCCCTTGATCAAGATAGTGGTGTCGCTGGCGGTCTCGACGCGGACGGCATCGATCAGCTCAGCTTGTGTAGCGAAATGGCGGCCATTGGCGCCGAAAGCCTGTACCGCATGGGCCATGTTGGCACCCACCGCGTAGAGCGCATCGACCTTGCCGCGGGCGTAGTCACCTACCTGGCGATGGCCTTCCTCGGCCCATTGCCCCAGTTCGCCGATATCCCCGAGCACCAGAACGGTGCGCCCGGAAAAGCCGGCGAGTATATCAATGGCCGCACACATCGAGGTGGGATTTGCGTTGTAGCTGTCATCGATCACCCGCACGCCGTTCGGCGCAATCTGCGCCACGGTGCGGCCCTTGACCGGTTGCACGGCCTCGAGGCCGGCTTTGATACCGCTCAGGCTCAGACCAACGGCATGGGCGGCGGCGGCGGCGGCCAAGGCATTGCTGACGTTATGGGTGCCGAGCAGGTTCAATTGCACCGGCACACTGCCGTCAGGCCCATGCAGGGTGAACGACGGGCAGCCACGGGCATCGCGGCCGATGCCGCTGGCGTAAAAGTCGGCCTGCGGGTTGTCCAGGGCGAAGCTCAGGATGCGATGAGCGCCGGCACGCTTGCGCCAGATTTCGAAGGCTTTGTCGGCCAGGTTGAGAATGGCGGTACCGCCCTCGCCCAGGCCTTCGAGGATCTCGCCCTTGGCCTCGACGATTTTCTCCGGGCCGCCGAACTCGCCCACATGGGCAGTGCCGGCGTTGTTGATGATCACCACCTGCGGCTGGGTCAGGCCGACGGTGTAGCGGATCTCGCCGATGCGCGAAGCGCCCAGCTCGATCACCGCGGCGCTGTGCTCGGGGGCGATCTCCAGCAGCGTCAGCGGCGCGCCGAGGTCGTTGTTCAGGTTGCCGCGGGTGGCATGGACCAGGCCCTGGGTACGCAGGATCGCGGCCAGCATTTCCTTGACGGTGGTCTTGCCACTGGAGCCGGTAATGGCGACCACGGGCTTGTCGTAGCCGGCACGGTTCAGCGCACCGAGCTGGCCGAGGGCCACACGGCAGTCGGCGACCAGCAACTGCGGCAGGTCGACGCCGGCGATTTCCCGTTCGACCAGGGCCGCGACCGCACCCTTGGCCTTCACGTCAGCCAGGTAGTCGTGGCCATCGAAACGCGGCCCGGTGAGGGCGACGAACAGTTGACCGGCACCCACGCTGCGACTGTCGATGCTGACGCCGGTGAAGCTGGCGTCGCCGCCGACCACTCGCGCACTCAGTGCTGTGGTCAGCTGGCTGAGGGTCATGGGCTTAAGCATGCGGAGCCTCCCAGGCGGCCAGGGCCTTCTCGGCCTCGACCAGGTCGGAGAAGTCATGGCGCTCGCCATTGATCTCCTGGTAATCCTCGTGCCCCTTGCCGGCCAGGACGATCACGTCGTTGGCGCTGGCGCTGGCAATCAGGTGGGCGATGGCCTTGCCACGGCCGGCGACGAACTCGACGCTGGCGGGCTTGGCGAAACCGGGGCGAATATCGTCGAAGATCCGCTGCGGATCTTCAGTGCGCGGGTTGTCGTCGGTAACCAGCACGCGGTCGGCCAGGCGCTCGGCCACTTCGGCCATCAGCGGGCGCTTGCCGCGATCGCGGTCGCCGCCACAGCCGAACAGGCACAGCAACTGGCCGTGGGCATGCGGGCGCAATGCTTCGAGAACTTTTTCCAGCGCATCTGGCGTGTGCGCGTAATCGACCACCACCAATGGTTTGTCGCCGCCACCCAGGCGCTGCATGCGGCCCACCGGGCCCTGCAGTTGCGGGGTGACCTTGAGGATCTCGTCCAGCGAATAATCCAGCGCCAGCAGCGCTGCCACGGCGGCGAGCATGTTGCTCAGGTTGAAGCGACCCAGCAGCTGACTGCGCAGGGTGCGCTCGCCCTGGGCGGTGACCAGAGTGGCGCGCACGCCATCGTCATTGAAGCTGGCTTCGCGACAGAACAGCGAGGCGTCCGGGTTTTCCAGGCTATAGCTGAGCAGCCGGGTCTCGCTGTGATCGCTGCTGGGGCGACGGGCAAAATCATCGGCCAGGCGGCGGCCAAACGCATCGTCCAGGTTGACCACCTGGCAACGCAGGCTCGGCCAGGCGAACAGCTTGGCCTTGGCGGCCTCGTAGGCCTCCATGCTGCCGTGGTAGTCGAGGTGGTCGCGGGACAGGTTGGTCATCACCGCGATGTCGAACTCGAGCGCAGCGACGCGCCCCTGCTCCAGGGCATGGGAGGAGACTTCCATGGCCACGGCCTTGGCGCCGCCCTTCTTCAGGTCGTTGAGCGTCGCCTGCACGGCAATCGGGTCCGGGGTGGTCAGGCGACCACTCTGCAGCTCGCCATAGAAGCCGGTACCCAGGGTGCCGATCAGGCCGCAACGCTGGCCGAGGGCATCGAGGGCCTGGGCCAGCAGCTGGGTGACACTGGTCTTGCCATTGGTGCCGGTGACGCCCACCAGGTTCAGCTGGCGGCTCGGCTCACCATAGAAGCGCCCAGCGATCTGCGACAGCTGGCCGATCAAACCCTTGACCGGGATCAGCGGCGCGTCGGTGATCGGCAGTACGCTGGCACCCTGCTCTTCGTAGGCCACCGCGGCGGCGCCACGGGCCAGGGCATCGGCGATATGGTCACGGCCATCGACCTTGGCACCGGGCACGGCGAGGAACAGGTCGCCCGGGCGTACGGCACGGCTGTCCAGGGTCAGCTCCCGGATCAACGGGTCGCGGCTGGCGTTGGCGAATAGCTTGCTCAATGGCATCGTCATCATCCACGCCCTCCCTTGGCGGGTACTGCACTGACTTGCTGTTGTTCGGTGGGCGGCGGCAGATTGTCTGGCGGCACATTCATCAGGCGCAGGGTGCCGGACATGACCTTGCTGAATACCGGCGCCGATACCAGGCCACCGAAGTAGCCGCCTTTGCTCGGCTCGTCGATGACCACGACGATGGCGTAGCGCGGATCGCTCATCGGGCCGAAGCCGGCGAACAGCGAACGGTAGGCGTTCTCGGTGTAGCCCTTGGAGCCGACCGTGGCTTTACGGGCGGTACCCGACTTGCCACCCACGTGATAGAACGGCACCTGCGCACGGAACACCCCGCGCGGCGCTTCGATCACCTGCTGCAGCATGGCCTGCACGGTTTCGGCGGTTTCCTTGGGGATCGCCTGCACGGCTTCCGGCGCCTTGTCGACCTTGAGGATCGACAGCGGCACCATCTTGCCGTCGTTGGCCAAGGCCGCGTAGGCATGCACCAGCTGCAACGCGGTCACAGACACACCGTAGCCATACGACAGGGTCGCGGTCTCGGCCTTGCGCCACTCGCGGTGGTTGGGCAGGTTGCCGACGCGCTCACCCGGGAAGCCGAGGCCGGTGTACTGACCAAGACCTACCTGGGACATCACCCGGTAGATGGCCTCGCCGCCGATATCGAAGGCGATCTTGCTCATGCCCACGTTACTGGAGTTGATCAGGATGCCGGTGAGGTCGAGGATCGGGCCTTCGCTCTTGGACACGTCCTTGATGGTGTAGCGGCCGATCTGCAGGCTGCCCGGGTACACCTCGACCTTGTCAGTGGGTTTCCAGCGGCCGCTCTGCAGCGCAGCGCTCATCGAGATCGGCTTGACCGTCGAGCCCGGCTCGAACACGTCGATGATCGCCCGGTTGCGCATGGCAGCCGGGAACATGCTGCGGCGGTTGTTCGGGTTGTAGGTGGGCTGGTTGACCATGGCCAGCACTTCACCGGTCTTGACGTCCATGATCACCAGGCTGCCGGCCTTGGCTTCCTGCTCGGCGATGGCGTTACGCAGCTCGCGGGTGGCCAGGTACTGCAGGCGCAGGTCAATCGACAACGCCAAGGTCTTTCCGGCCTTGGCGTTCTTGGTTACCTGGATGTCCTTGATCAGCCGGCCGCGCCGATCCTTGATCACCTGCCGTTTGCCAGGCACCCCGGCGAGCCATTCGTCGTAAGCCAGCTCTACCCCTTCACGACCGTGGTCGTCGAGGTCGGTGAAGCCGACCATATGGGCGGTGACGTCGCCCGCCGGATAGAAGCGGCGGAACTCTTCGAGCCCGTAGACACCGGGCACTTTCAGGTCGAGCACATGCTGCCCCTGCTCCGGGGTCAGGCCACGGACCAGGTAGATGAATTCCTTGCTGGCCTGCTGGGTGAGGCGCTCGGTCAATTGCTGGGGGTTCTGCCCAAGCGCTGCGGCCAGTTGCGGCCAACGGTCCTTGGCAACCTGCATTTCCTTGGGGTTGGCCCACAAGGTGGTGACCGGCGTACTGACCGCCAGGGGCTCGCCGTTACGGTCGGTGATCAGGCCACGGTGTGCCGGGATAGGAATATGGCGCAGGCTGCGGGCATCGCCCTGGCCTTTGAGGAAGTCGCGGTCGACCACCTGCAGGTCGATGATGCGCCAGCAGATGGCACCGGCCATCAACGCCAACAGGCCGATGACCACACGGAAGCGCCAGGGGTAGAGTGCACCTTCGAGCTTCATCATGGCGCCACCATCCGCACTTCGTCAGCGGCCGGCACGCGCATCTTCAGCTGCTCGCTGGCGAGGGTCTCGATACGGCTGTGGGCGGTCCAGGTGCTCTGCTCAAGAATCAGACGCCCCCACTCGGCCTGGGCCTTGTCCCGCTCGTTCAACTCGCCGTACAGGGTGTTGAGCAGTTGGCGGTTCCAGTGGGCGCTGTAAGACACGGCAATGGCCGAAACGAGCACACCCACGAACAGCAGAAGCATCAGGAAGCTTCCGCCTGGCAAAGGTTTGGCAAATAGCCGGCTCACCGAAGCTTCTCCGCCACCCGCATCACGGCGCTGCGCGACCGCGGGTTGGCCTTGAGCTCTTCGGCGGAGGCGAACTGCGCCTTGCCGATGAGTTTGATCTTCGGTTCGAAGACCTTGTGCTGCACCGGCAGGTTGCGCGGCAGATTGTCGGCCTCGCCCTTGACCAACTTGCGCATGAACAGCTTGACGATGCGGTCTTCCAGCGAATGGAAGCTGATCACCACCAGGCGACCACCGATCTCCAGGGACTCCAGGGCGGCCTCAAGGCCAGCCTCCAGGTCGCCCAGCTCATTGTTGACGTGGATACGCAAACCCTGGAACGCACGGGTGGCCGGGTTCTTGCCCTTTTCCCAGGCAGGGTTGGCAACCTTGAGCACTTCGGCCAGATCACCGGTTCGGGTGAACGGCTGCTTTTCGCGACGCTCGACCACTGCACGGGCCATGCGACCGGCGAAACGTTCCTCACCGTATTCCTTGAATACCCGGGCGATTTCTTCCACCGGCGCGGTGGCGATGAATTCGGCGGCGCTTACACCCTTGTCAGGGTTCATGCGCATATCCAGCGGGCCGTCGTTTAGGAAACTGAAGCCACGCTCGGGATCGTCCAACTGCGGCGAGGACACGCCCAGGTCGAGCAATACGCCACTGACCTTGCCGTCCAGGCCACGCGCGCGCACCTCGTCGCCCAGCTCGGCAAAGCTGCGCTGCACAATGACAAAGCGGCCGTCTTCGGCCGCCAGCGCTTGCCCGGTGGCAATCGCTTGAGGATCTTTGTCGAACCCCAGCAACTGGCCCTGCGGCCCAAGCTTGCTGAGGATCAGGCGGCTGTGCCCGCCACGCCCGAAGGTGCCGTCCAGATAGCGACCGTCGGCGCGCAGGGCCAATGCCTCGACAGCTTCGTCGAGCAGGACGGTGATGTGGTTGAAGCCGCTATCTATGGTCACAGGATCAGGTCACGCAGTTCATCGGGCATGGCGCCCGGTTGTTGAATAGCTGCAAGGTCGGCTGCCGAAACCACGTTCCAGGCATCCTCATCCCACAACTGGAATTTGTTCAGTTGCCCCACCAGCATCGCCTTCTTGTCGAGCTTGGCGTATTCACGCAAACGGGGCGGTACCAGGAAACGCCCACTGCCATCGAGCTCCAGGTCAACCGCGTTACCGATCAGCAAACGCTGCAGGCGGCGGTTTTCCTCACGCAACGACGGCAAGGCGCGCAACTTGGCTTCAATCTGCTCCCACTCATCGAGGGGATACACACACAGGCAGGGATCCACCGCGTCGATGGTCACGATCAATTGACCATTGCAACGCGAATCGAGCTCGTCACGGTACCGACTCGGCATTGCGAGACGGCCCTTGGCATCGAGGCTGACGGCGTTGGCTCCGCGGAACACGGCTGTGATTCCCCACAATGGTAGCTTTTTTGTGCCAGAAAACCCACTTCATCCCACTTTCTGCCACTTGCGCACACTATAGGAATCCGCCCGCCACACCGTCAAGGCGCGTTCATAAGGAAAACCCTTATAGGACGTGGATTTAGCGCAACAAAGGGAAGGGAAAGGATTACTCGCGAAGAAAAATGACGGGAAAAATCAAGAGAACTCAGGCGGATAGAGTTCGAAGTTAAAGTGATTTATTAAGAGTAAGATTTTTTTGGTATTACCAGAGGCATCTGCTATCGAAACAAGCAGAGGAAGGAGGGGTGGAGAGTCGATCTGTAAGCCGGGTTTTGTCGAGGACAGTCATTCCTCTACGACGGCCATCACTGGACGCCTCTAGCAACCTACCCGGTTCCGACGCGGGCCACGCCGTATGGAACCCTATTTGGTCTTGCTCCGAGTGGGGTTTACCTAGCCACGAACTGTTGCCAGCCGTGCGGTGCGCTCTTACCGCACCTTTTCACCCTTACCGGCACCGAAGTGCTTAGGCGGTTATTTTCTGTGGCACTTTCCGTAGGCTCGCGCCTCCCAGGCGTTACCTGGCACTCTGCCCTGCGGAGCCCGGACTTTCCTCCCCCGCCTTTTGCGGAACAAAAGACGGCAGCGACTGTCCGATCGACTCTCCGCCGACAAGGTTACCGGCAGCGGCGCTCAAGAACAAGCGAGATGACAAATAATATCAGTTTGATATCAGTCGCGCTGCTGTTTTTCCAGCGCCAGTTGATAGAGCAGATTCTTGCGCACCCCGGTAATTTCCGCTGCCAACGCCGCCGCACGCTTGAGCGGCAACTCCGCCAGCAGCAGGTCGAGCACGCGCTGCGCTTCGACACTGATCGCCTGCTCATCATCGGGCGCGACCCAACCGGCCACCAGCACTACACACTCGCCGCGCTGCTGATTGCTGTCGCCCTGCACGAATGCACGCAGCTCGGCCAGCGGCAGGCCCTTGAGCGTTTCGAACGTCTTGGTGATCTCACGCGCGAGCAATGCCGGGCGCTCACCGCCGAACACCGCCTCCATGTCTTCCAGGCATTCCAGGATGCGATGGGGCGCCTCATAAAAGATCAGGGTGCGCGGTTCTTCCCGGACCTGTTCCAGTCGCGCGCGCCGCCCTGCCGTCTTGGCCGGCAGGAAGCCTTCGAAAATGAAGCGATCGGACGGCAAACCTGCGGCCGACAATGCCGCGATCAAGGCGCAGGCCCCCGGCACCGGCACCACCTGCACACCCGCAGCACGGGCCTGACGCACCAGGTGATAGCCCGGATCGGAAATCAGCGGCGTACCGGCATCGGACACCAGCGCCACGTCGTCACCCGCCAGCAGCCGAGTGATGAAGCGCCCACCCTCATCACGCTCGTTGTGCTCATGACAGGCCGCCAGCGGCGTATCAATGCCGAAATGCTGGAGCAGACGCACCGAATGGCGAGTGTCTTCCGCAGCGATGAGGCTCACGTTCGCGAGCACCTTCAGTGCCCGCGCACTCATGTCGTCAAGGTTGCCGATGGGCGTGGCAACCACATACAGCGTTCCCATCGTGGATTTCGAAGCCCCTGCAACATCAGTCACTGCGCACACCTGCATACCGGATCAAAGCCGCCATTGTAGCCCGAGCACCGGCAACAGAGCGCAAAGAACTTCGCCTCCCTCACGCTCGCAGCCACCTATAGTGAAGGATCATCATCGGCGATGATCGCGCCACGCCCATTGCTTGGGTACAATCGCCGGCCAACTTGATCGAGTAACAGGACCTTTACATGATCGCTTGTCTGCGGCTGTTCACAGCCCTCTGCCTCGCTGCCCTGCTGGCAGCCTGCGCCAGCTCGCCCTCATCCAGCCTGGGCGAACTGCCACGCACCCCGGATGCCAGCATCGAACAGCTGCTCGACAAGGCAGCCACCAGCAAGTCCGCCGAGGATGCAGCCCTGCTGCGACTGAGTGCCGCCGACCTGGCCTACAAGCAGAAAGACTACCCACGCTCGGCGCGCATCCTCGAGCAGGTCCCGCTGGACTCGCTCAAGCCGGCCCAGCAGGTCTTCGCCAGCACGCTGACGGCGGAGCTGGCCATGACCCGCAACCAGCCCAAGGCAGCCCTTGCAGCACTTGCCCACCCAAGCCTGCAGCGCGTCGGCGAACTGCCGGAACAACAGCAAGCGCGCACCTACAGCGTTCACGCCGCCGCCCTTGAGGCCGACGGCCAGGCCCTGGCCGCCGCACAGCAGCGGGTGCTGCTGACGCCACTGCTCAGCGGCCAGGCGGCAAGCGCCAACAATGACGCCATCTGGGCCCTGGTCGCCTCGCTGCCAGCCGAACAGCTGCAACAACCGGCCAGCAATGAAACGCTGGCCGGCTGGACCAGCCTGGCCCTCGCCGTGAAGCGCGCAGGCACCCTGGAGCAGCAACAGGCCGCGATCGACACCTGGAAAGGCCAACACCCCGACCATCCGGCCGCCAAGCAACTGCCGGTCGCCCTGGTCAAGCTCAAGGAACTGGCTAGCCAGCCACTGACCAAGATCGCCCTGCTGCTGCCCCAGGAAGGGCCACTGGCAGGCGTCGCCCGCGCCCTGCGCGACGGTTTCATGGCCGCACACTTCCAGGCCCAGCAAGGCGGCCAGCCGGCCCCTGCCGTGCAGGTGTTCGACAGCTCGCGCATCACCTCGCTCGATGACTTCTACCGCCAGGCCCAGGCCGCCGGCGTGCAACTGGTGGTCGGCCCGCTGGAAAAACCACTGGTGAAAAAACTCGCGGCCTACCCGCAGCTGCCCATCACCACCCTGGCCCTGAACTACGCCGACGCCGGCCAATCAGCCCCGCCTCAACTGTTCCAGTTCGGCCTCGCGGCCGAGGACGAAGCCCGCGAAGTCGCCCGCCGCGCCCGTGCCGATGGCAAGGTCCGTGCGGTCGCGCTGGTACCGCGCGGCGAATGGGGCGACCGCGTACTCGCAGCCTTCCGCAAGGACTGGGAAAGCAATGGCGGCACCCTGCTGGCCGCCGAGCGCATCGCCCAGCCAGTAGCCCTCGCCCAACAGATCGCCGACCTGTTCCAGCTGCGCCAGAGCGAAGGCCGCGCCAAGAGCCTGCAAAGCACGGTCGGCAGCGACATCGCCGCCCAGCCGTCGCGCCGCCAGGACATCGATTTCATCTTCCTGGCCGCCACCCCGCAACAGGCCCAGCAGATCAAGCCAACGCTGAACTTCCAGTACGCCGGTGACGTGCCGGTGTACGCCACGTCCAACCTGTACAGCGCCAGCGGCGACATCAACCAGTACAACGACATGAACGGCATCCGCTTCTGCGAAACGCCGTGGCTGCTCGACACCAGCAACAGCCTGCGCCAGCAGGTGGTGCAGCAGTGGCCGCAAGCGGCCGGCAGCCTCGGCCGCCTGTACGCCATGGGCGTCGACGCCTACAGCCTGGCGCCACGCCTGAGCCAGCTCAAGGCATTGCCGGACAACCGCGTCGAAGGCCTGTCTGGCAGCCTGAGCATGAACCCGGCACAACGCATCGAACGTCAGCTGCCATGGGCCGAGTTCTCCGGCGGCCAGGTCAAACGCCTGCCGGACACGCCGCGCTGATGCCCGGCGCATCGCCCAGCCTCGCAGGCCAGGCTGCCGAAGACCAGGCCCTCGACTACCTCCGAGGGCAAGGTCTGCAGCTGCTGACGCGCAACTGGCGATGCAAGGGCGGCGAGCTCGATCTGGTCATGCTCGATGCCGATACAGTAGTATTCGTCGAAGTCCGCTACCGGTTACACGCGGACTTCGGCGGCGCGCTCGGCAGTATCGACGGGCGCAAGCAGAAGCGACTGGCGCTGGCCGCCAACTTATTCCTGCACGATGAACCCCGCTGGGCCGCTCAACCCTGCCGCTTCGACGTAGTCGCCCTGCAGGGCCAAGGCCATGCCGGGCAACCGCTTCTTTGGCTGAAAAACGCCTTCGAGTGCTGAACCTGTACCGAATTTTTCGCTCTATGTTTCGCGGGCGGATCCCTGGCGCGCGCCGCGCCGGCCACCGCCCCATTTAAGGTCACCAGATGGACATGCAATCCCGAATTCGCCGGCTGTTCCAGGCCAGCATCGACACCAAGCAACAGGCAATGGACATCCTGGCACCTCACATCGAGCAGGCCAGCCTGGTCATGGTCAGCGCCCTGCTCAACGACGGCAAGATGCTCGCCTGCGGCAACGGCGGTTCGGCCGGCGACGCTCAGCATTTCTCGTCCGAATTGCTCAACCGCTTCGAACGCGAGCGCCCGAGCCTGCCGGCCATTGCCCTGACCACCGACAGCTCGACACTCACCTCGATTGCCAACGACTACAGCTACAACGAGATCTTCTCCAAGCAGATTCGCGCCCTGGGCCAGCCCGGCGACGTTTTGCTGGCGATCTCCACCAGCGGCAACTCGGCCAACGTGATCCAGGCGATCCAGGCCGCACATGACCGCGAAATGATTGTCGTAGCCTTGACCGGTCGCGACGGCGGCGGCATGGCCTCGCTGCTGCTGCCCGAGGACGTGGAGATCCGCGTACCCTCGACCGTCACCGCACGCATCCAGGAAGTCCACCTGCTGGCGATCCACTGTCTGTGCGACCTGATCGACAGCCAACTGTTCGGGAGTGAAGAATGATCCCCAAGCACCTCGGCCTGATGGCCCTCACCCTGTGCCTGAGCGTCACAGGCTGCAGCTCGGTACTGACCTCGGCGCGCAACTCGCCCATCGAGGATGACCGCGGCACCCGCACCATCGGCAGCAAGATCGACGACTCGCTGATCGAGACCAAGGTTTCGGTCAATATCGCCAAGGCCAACCCAGACCTGGACCAGGGCTCGCATATCGTCGTCAGCAGCTACAACGGCGTCGTCCTGCTGGCCGGCCAGACGCCGCGCGCCGACCTCAAGTCGCTGGCCGAGCAGACCGCCAGCCAGGTCCAGCGGGTCAAGAAGGTTCACAACGAGCTGCAGGTGATCCAGCCGTCCTCGATCCTGGCGCGCAACAACGACGCCTGGCTCACCACCAAGATCAAGACCCAGATGCTGACGGACGCCAACGTCCCCGGCTCGCGCATCAAGGTGATCACCGAGAACGGTATCGTCTACCTGCTCGGCCTGGTCACCCAGCAAGAGGCCAACGCTGCCACCAACGTGGTGCAGAGCGTCTCGGGCGTGCAGAAGATCGTCAAACTGTTCGAATACATCGACTGATCCCCCGCGAGGGCGAAACCCGCGCCCTCGCCTTTCAACCCCGATCCAGGAAGTACCCCATGAAGAAGTACCTGCTGCCCGCCCTGCTGATTGGCACCTTCGCCACCCTGGCCGGCTGCTCTTCGCCGAGCGTGATCACCCTCAACGACGGCCGTGAACTGCAGACCCTTGACACCCCTCACTTCGATCGCGATTCCGGCTTCTACGAGTTCAAACAACTCGACGGCAAGCAGAACCGCGTCAACAAGGACCAGGTGCAGAGCATCAAGGACCTGTAAGCGCAAGCGTCAGGCACAAAAAAGGCGATCCACAAAGGATCGCCTTTTTTGTTACTTGACCACCTTGAGGCTGGGTCGACCGCTGGGGCGTGGAGGCTGGCTCCCCCCTTCCGGCGGGCCATCGTCATCCGGCTCGACACCCTCATCGTGCAGGTCGTCTTCGTCATCGAGCGGCGGATCCAGCTCAAAGACCATGCCTTGACCGTTTTCACGGGCATAAATACCCAGGATCGCGCCGGCCGGCACAAAGAGCGAGTGGGACACACCACCGAAGCGCCCCTCGAAGCTCACCGCATCGTTGTCCATGTGCAGGTTACGCACAGCGCTGGGCGAGATATTCAGGACGATCTGGCCATCGCTGGCAAAACCCTGAGGCACCTGGACCGCCGGATACTCGGCATTGACCAGCATATGGGGCGTGCAATCGTTGTCGACGATCCACTCGTACAGCGCACGAACCAGATAGGGGCGACTGGAGTTCATCAACGGTTCCTCTTAAACCTTGCGCATTTCACGTTCGGCAGCAGACAGGCTCGCCTGGAAAGGCTCGCGGGCGAACTGTCGCTCCATGTAATCCAGCAGCGGCTTGGCCTGCCGTGGCAATTCAATACCCATCACCGGCAAGCGCCAGAGCATGGGCAATAGACAACAGTCGACGAGGCTTTGCTCCTCGCTCATGAAACAGGGCATCTCGCCAAACAGCGGCGCTACGCCGGTCAGGCTCTCACGCAGCTCCTTGCGCGCCTGGGTGCGTGCCGCCTCGCTGCTGCGCGGGTCGAGCACGGTATCGGCCAGGGCACACCAGTCGCGCTGGATACGGTGCATCAGCAATCGACTGTTGCCACGCGCCACCGGGTATACCGGCATCAGTGGCGGATGAGGATAACGCTCGTCGAGATACTCCATCACCACGGTCGACTCATACAGCGCCAGGTCACGATCGACCAGTGTCGGCAGGCTGCCATAAGGATTCACTTCGACCAGCTTGGGCGGCAGGCGTTTGGCGTCGACGTCGATGATCTGCACGGCGATGCCTTTCTCGGCGAGCACCAGGCGCACCCGATGAGAGTAATGATCAGCGGGGTCGGAATAGCAGGCTAACCTGTTGGTTGCGCCCATGTAGCGCCTCCTCGCACGGGATGCTTGTAAAACTGTAAATGAAAACGCGCCCGGGGCGCCTCAGCATTGCTGCCAAGGCGCCCCGGGCGCGTTCAACAACCAGAAACTACTGCGTGATCAGTGCACGTCCTTCCAGTATTCGCGCTTGAGCAAGTAGGCGAACACGAAGAAGAAAGCCAGGTACAGCAACACATAGGTACCGATGCGCTGGCTTTCCAGTTTGACCGGGTTGGCCGAATAGGCCAGGAAGGTCACCAGGTTCTTGACCTTCTCGTCGAACTGCTCGGGCGTCAGGGTACCGGATTTCTCCTCGATGGTCAGCTGGTCGCACGCTTCATGGGTCAGCGGGCTGCCGGTCAGCGGGTCGAACTGCTTCTTGCCGTCGACCACGGTCTGCACCTGCTTGCAGCCGATCACCTGATTACCCTGCAGGCCGACCAGCACGTTGGGCATCCCCACATTGGGGAAGACCTTGTTGTTCACCCGGTAAGGCCGCGCTGGGTCCTCGTAGAAGCTGCGCAGGTAGGTGTACAGCCAGTCATTGCCACGTACCCGGGCAACCAGGGTAAGGTCGGGAGGCGCCGCGCCGAACCAGGTCTTGGCATCGTTTGGCTGCATGCCGATCTTCATGTGGTCACCGATCTTGGCACCGGTGAACACCAGGTTCTCGAGCATCAGCTCGTGCGGAATCCCCAGGTCGTCGGCCACCCGCTCATAACGCTGGAACTTGGCGCTGTGGCAGCCCATGCAATAGTTGGCGAAGGTCCGCGCACCGTCCTGCAGGGCGGCTTTGTCAGTGAGGTCGACATCGACCTTGTCCAGTTCCAGGCTGTGCTCGGCGGCAAACGAAAGGCCAGGCATCAGTGCCAGCAAACATACTGCAATCAACTTTTTCATCAGCCAGTCACCCTTTCCGGAACCGGTTTGGTCTTCTCGAGCCTTGTGTAGAACGGCATCAGCAGGAAGTAGGCGAAGTACAGCACCGTACACACCTGCGACAGCAAGGTACGCCCCGGGGTCGGTGCCAGTACGCCCAGCACACCGAGAATGACGAAGGCCACGCAGAACACCAGCAGCCAGACCTTGCTCAGCCAACCCTTGTAGCGCATGGAGCGCACCGGGCTGCGGTCAAGCCAGGGCAACACGAACAGCACAGCGATCGCGGCGCCCATGGCGATCACCCCGAACAACTTGTCGGGTACCGCACGCAAGATCGCGTAGAACGGCGTGAAGTACCACACTGGGGCGATATGCTCAGGGGTCTTGAAGGCGTTTGCCTGCTCGAAGTTCGGTTTTTCCAGGAAGTACCCGCCCATTTCCGGGAAGAAGAACACCACAGCGCAGAACACGAAGAGGAACACCACCACGCCGACGATATCTTTGACGGTGTAGTACGGGTGGAATGGAATGCCGTCCAGCGGGATACCGTTCTCGTCCTTTTTCTTCTTGATGTCCACACCATCGGGGTTGTTCGAACCCACTTCGTGCAGCGCCAGGATGTGCAGCACGACCAGGCCGAGAATCACGATCGGCAAGGCCACCACGTGCAAGGCGAAGAAGCGGTTCAGGGTGATACCCGAGATCAGGTAGTCACCACGGATCCACTGAGTGAGGTCACCACCGATCACCGGGATCGCGCCAAACAGCGAAATGATCACCTGGGCACCCCAGTACGACATCTGGCCCCATGGCAGCAGGTAGCCCATGAAGGCCTCGGCCATCAGCGCCAGGTAGATCAGCATGCCGAACAGCCAGACCAGCTCGCGCGGCTTCTGGTAGGAGCCGTAGAGCAGGCCGCGGAACATGTGCAGGTAGACCACGATGAAGAACGCCGAGGCGCCGGTGGAGTGCAGGTAGCGCAGGATCCAGCCGTACTCGACGTCGCGCATGATGTACTCGACCGAGGCGAAGGCCTCTTCCGCCGAGGGGGTGAAACTCATGGTCAGCCACACGCCGGTTACGATCTGGTTGACCAGCACCAGCAGCGCCAGCGAGCCGAAGAAGTACAGGAAGTTGAAGTTCTTGGGCGCGTAATACTTGCTCAGATGGTCTTCCCACATCTTCGTGGCGGGGAAGCGCGCATCGATCCACTCCATGAACTTGCTCATCATGCTTTCTCCTGATCGATGCCGATGACGACAAGGTCGTCCGACTCGTACGAGTGCGGTGGCACTGGCAGGTTCAGAGGCGCTGGCTGGGATTTGTAGACACGACCCGCCAGGTCGTAGTGCGAACCGTGGCAAGGGCAGAAATAGCCACCGACCCACTTCGGCCCAAGGTCGGCCGGAGCGACTTCGGGACGGAACGTCGGCGAGCACCCCAGGTGGGTGCACAAGCCAACCAGAATGAGTATCTCGGGTTTGATCGAGCGATTCTGCGGATCGACGTAGGTGGGCTGCACCGACGCCTTGGATTCAGGATCGGAGAGCTCGGCGGTGAGCTTTTTCAGGTTGCCGAGGATTTCATCCGTTCGGCGCACGATGAAGACCGGCTGACCACGCCATTCAGCCACCATTTGCTGGCCTGGCTCGACCTTGGCGATATTGACCTTCACCGGTGCCCCTGCGGCTTTCGCCTTGGCACTGGGAAACCATGACCCCACGAACGGTACCGCTGCCCCCACTGCCCCCGCTGCCCCGACCACGGATGTCGCGGCTACGAGGAAGCGGCGCCGGCCTGCGTTGACGCCGTCATTGCTCATTCAGTCCTCTCCCATCAGCTTGCTTGGCCTGTTTGAACAGGCATCTACTTAGGTACGTCTGTGGCACTAAAAATTGGCCGCCATGGTAAGAAACAAATCCACACACTGACAAGGTGATTACCCACTCGTCGGGCTACAACCCTCGCTTTGCTTGATCTGCGTCTATACGACAAGTGCCCACCGACTGCTGACAGGTTAGTTCAAGCCATAAAAAAAGCCCGGTTCCAAAGGAACCGGGCTTCTTCGACTGCCGAAGCGAAATTAACGCTTGGAGTACTGAGGACGCTTACGCGCTTTACGCAGACCCACTTTCTTACGCTCAACTTCACGAGCGTCGCGGGTGACGTAGCCAGCACGACGCAGAGCGCCACGCAGGGTTTCGTCGTATTCCATCAGGGCGCGAGTGATACCGTGGCGGATCGCACCGGCCTGACCGCTGACACCACCACCGGAAACGGTGACGTAGATGTCGAACTTCTCAACGGTCTCGGTCAGTTCCAGCGGCTGGCGAACAACCATGCGAGCGGTTTCGCGGCCGAAGAACACGTCCAGAGAACGGTTGTTGATGGAGATGTTACCGGTACCAGGACGCAGGAAAACGCGAGCGGTTGCGGTCTTGCGACGGCCAGTGCCGTAGTTTTGAGTCGCCGACATAATGAACTATCCCGTTAGATCTTCAGTTCTTGAGGCTGCTGAGCAGTGTGAGGGTGAGCAGCACCCGCGTACACTTTCAGCTTGCGGTACATGTCGCGACCCAGCGGATTCTTCGGCAGCATGCCTTTGACCGCGGTTTCGATAACACGCTCAGGGGCCTTGGCGATCAACTTCTCGAAGTTGATTTCCTTGATACCGCCCGGGAAGCCGGAGTGGGAGTAGTACATCTTGTCGGAAGACTTGGCACCAGTCACACGAATCTGCTCGGCGTTGATGACGACGATGTAGTCGCCGGTGTCAACGTGAGGGGTGTATTCTGGCTTGTGCTTGCCACGCAGGCGGCTAGCGATTTCGGTAGCCAGACGACCCAGGGTCTGACCAGCGGCGTCGACTACGAACCACTCGCGCTTTACTGTTTCCGGTTTAGCAGTAAAAGTTTTCATTCTCTAAAGCCTCAGAGGCCGCCCAGCGAAAAATAGACGGCGAATCTTACTGGATAGTGCACGGCTTGCCAAGGGCAAACGCGCAGCCGAACGCTGACGCTTTTGGGGGCTCGGGTCGGGCACGCCAATGTTCGACAAAGGTTCTTCATTCGTGGTGGTGCATCACTTCCGCCACGCGAAGAGCTGCAGAATTATCCAGATTGCGCGAAAAATTTCAACCTGCTTTTATGGGCTTCTTTGCCTGGAGCGTCCTTTCGATGGAATACCGTAAGCTCGGTCGTACCGACCTCAACGTCAGCGCCCTTTGCCTGGGCACCATGACCTGGGGCGAGCAGAACACCCAGGATGACGCCTTCGCCCAGATCAAGCTGGCCAAGGCCGCCGGCATCAACTTCATCGACACCGCCGAGATGTACCCGGTGCCGCCGCGCCCGGAAACCTATGCCGCCACCGAACGCATCATCGGCAACTGGTTCGCCAAGCATGGCGACCGCGACGACTGGCTGCTGGCCAGCAAGGTCGCTGGCCCCGGCAACGGCATCAGCCACATCCGCGACGGCCAGCTCAAGCACAACCGCCAGCACATCGTTGCCGCACTCGATGCAAGCCTTGCGCGCCTGCAAACCGACCGCATCGACCTGTACCAGTTGCACTGGCCCGAACGCAGCACCAACTTCTTCGGCAAGCTGGGCTACCAGCACCTGCCCAACGACATGTTCACGCCCCTCGAAGAAACCCTCGAAGTGCTCGACGAGCAGGTGAGCGCCGGCAAGATCCGCCATATTGGCCTGTCCAACGAAACCCCATGGGGCACCATGAAGTTCCTGCAACTGGCCGAGGCCCGTGGCTGGCCGCGGGCGGTGTCGATCCAGAACCCCTACAACCTGCTCAACCGCAGCTTCGAAGTGGGCCTGGCGGAAGTGGCGATCCGCGAGCAGTGCGGCCTGCTGGCCTACTCGCCGCTGGCCTTCGGCATGCTCTCGGGCAAGTACGAAAACGGCGCCCGCCCGGAAAACGCCCGCCTGAGCCTGTTCAGCCGCTTCGCCCGTTACTCCAATCCGCAGACCGTGGCGGCCTGCAGCCGCTATGTGCAGTTGGCCCGCGACCACGGCCTGGACCCGGCGCAGATGGCCCTGGCGTTCGTCACCCGGCAACCCTTCGTGACCAGCAATATCATCGGTGCGACCACCCTCGAGCAGTTGCAGAGCAACATCGATAGCCAGGGCCTGAACCTAAGTGATGAACTGCTGGCGGCGATCGAGGCAATCCATCAGGAGCAACCGAATCCAGCACCTTGATCAGGCACCCCATCGCGCACGGCGACACCCGTGGGAGCGGCGGTGCGCCGATGCGACTTGCCCCGCGATGGGGAATGCGGGGTAGACACAATCGCCAAAAAATAAGACGATCCAGCCGGTGATTGACCACTCTACCCTATAAGAACAATGACAATGATGTTTACCCAACCCCCCGCGTCGCTGCGGCGCGTCAGCATCCTGGCCATTGATAAAGTGTTCGCTTCGACACTGATGCAGGCCAAGGACTTCTTCCACCTGGCCAGCCTGCGCTACAGCAAGCAACTGGGCCTCGGCCTGCAGCCGATGTTCGAGATCGCCCTGGTGAGCCCGGACGGCCTGCCCGTGGACAGTTTCAGCAATGTGCAGCTGCCGGTCGACAGCGGCCTGAACGATGCCGATGTGATCATCCTCCCGGCCTTCTGGGACGATTTCGACAACCTGCTGCAACGCTACCCTCAGGTCTTGCCCTGGCTGCGCGCGCAGCACGCACGCGGCGCAGTGCTGTGTGCCGAGGCCAGCGGCGTGTTCTGGCTGGCCGAGTCCGGGCTGCTGGACGGCAAGGAGGCGACCACCTACTGGCGCTTCTTCGGCAGCTTCGAGGAGCGCTTCCCCAAGGTGCGGCTGAATCAGGACAAGCACCTGACCGACGCCGACAACCTGTACTGCGCCGGTGGCACCACCTCGGCCTGCGACCTGTATATCTACCTGATCGAGCGTTTCTGCGGCGCCAACGTGGCCCGTGCAGTGGCCCGCGACATCCTCTACGAAGTGCAGCGCAGCTACACGCCCGGGCGCATGGGCTTCGGTGGGCAGAAACTGCACCAGGACCTGATCATCCTGCAGATCCAGCACTGGCTCGAAGAGCACTTCGCCGACAAGTTCCGCTTCGAGGACGTGGCCCGCAACCACGGCATGAGCATCCGCAACTTCATGCGCCGCTTCCAGAGCGCCACCGGTGACAAACCGCTGCACTACCTGCAGCGCCTGCGCATCGAGACGGCCAAGGGCTTGCTGTCGAGCTCGCGCAAGAGCATCAAGACCATCAGCTATGAGGTGGGGTACGACGACGCGAGCTTCTTCGCGCGATTGTTCCGCCAGCACACCGAACTGTCGCCGAACCAGTATCGCCAGCAGTTCATGCAGGAAGCCTGAAACGCATCGCGGGGGGAAAGCGGGTCCCCCCACACAAACAACGTACGACACCGGGGAGGGGGTG
>NZ_JBMOWQ010000104.1:0-11782 GCF_049310485.1 Pseudomonas sp. GZD-209 | reverse complement strand
CAAAGGAGATGGGGGGGAAACGCCGCCCACGAACGCAGGGGGGGGGAGGGGGGGGGGCCCCCCCCCCCCCCCCCGATGCTTTGCCGCCTTGATTTACGGCTTGTGCGCCCGCGCCAGGAACTCGTGGGACTGCATCTCCAGCAGGCGGCTCAGGGTGCGCTGGAACTCGAAGCTCAGGCGCCCGCCGGTATACAGGTCCTTGAGCTCCACCTCTGCCGAGATGATCAGCTTCACGTTACGGTCGTAGAACTCGTCGACCATGTTGATGAAGCGCCGGGCGATGTCATCGGTAGCCACCCCCATCTGCTCGACGTTGCTCAGCAGCACGGCATGGAAGATCTTGCCCAGCTCGATGTAGTCGTTCTGGCTGCGCGGGCCGTCGCACAGGGCGCGGAAATCGAACCAGGCCACGTCGTCGCAGGTACGCAGGGCAGTGATCGGGCGGTTCTCGATCATCAGCACGTCGTTCTCGACCGCCTGGGTGCACTCCGGCGTCAACGCCTTGAAGCTCGCGCGCAGGCTCTGGTGGGCGGCATCGTTGAGCGGGAAGTGGAACAGCTCAGCCTGCTCCAGGTGACGCAGACGATAGTCCACGCCACTGTCGACGTTCACCACATCGGTGTACTGCTTGATCATGGCGATGGCCGGCAGGAAGCGCGCACGCTGCAAGCCGTCCTTGTACAGGCCGTCCGGCACGATGTTGGAGGTGGCCACCAGCGACACGCCGTTCTTGAACAGCTCTTCCATCAGGGTGCCGAGGATCATCGCATCGGTGATGTCGGAGACGAAGAATTCGTCGAAGCAGATGACCCGGGCTTCATCGCTGAAGCGCTTGGCGATGATGGTCAGCGGGTTCTTCTCGCCCTTGAGGGTGCGCATCTCTTCGTGCACACGCTTCATGAAGCGGTGGAAGTGCGTGCGCATCTTCTGCTTGAACGGCAGCGCCTCGTAGAAGGTGTCGACCAGGTAGGTCTTGCCTCGCCCTACCCCACCCCAGAAGTACAGGCCCTTGACCGGGGTCTGCTCCTTCTTGCCGAACAGCTTGCCGAACACGCCCGGCTTGTTGTTCTGCGCGTGTACCAGATCGTCGTACAGACGCTGCAGGTGGCGCACCGCAGTTTCCTGCGCCGCGTCATGGAAGAAGTCGGGGCGTTTCAGATCGGCTTGATAGCGTTCTAAGGGAGTCATAATTCGTTAGCGAGGCAACAAAAAACGGGCCGTCACTGTAGCGACCGGCCCGCTTAATGGCAATGATACATGCGGCCAATGCGCGCAGGACTCAACCTCGTGGGAGCGGGCTTGCCCCGCGATCAGGGTTGGAGCATGCAACGAAGCTTTGTTTTCCGACCCTATCGCGGGGCAAGCCCGCTCCCACGAAACCTCTTACTCCTGGGCGGGTTGCAGCGCTTCGCGCAGGCTCTGGACCGCCGTGTCACGGGCCTCGGCACTGTCGAACTGCGGCCCCTCGGCCACCTGCTCGCCTTCCAGCCACAGGCTGAAGCTCAAGCCCTCGACCCGCACATCGGCCTCACCACCTTGCTGCAGCTGCTTGCTCACCGCACCTGCGCTTTTGCCATCGGCAAAGCGGCGCGACAGCAGCAGTTGCTCGCCGTCGGCGGCCAGCAGGCGGAAGCGGAAGCTGCCGTCTTCGTCGCGGAAGCTGACGAAACGCGCGCTCTTGGCGGCCTTTTTCTTCACTTCGGTGTTGGCCTGCACGCTGGTGCGGAACGAGCGCAAGCCCACCGCCTCGCGCAGCTGCTCGAGGAACGGCGTGGCGCTCTTGCGCGCCTTGGCGGCACCGGCCAGCAGGATGTCTTCCAGGTCCGACGGGCGCGAGATCAACTGGTGATAGTGATCACGCTTCTCGGCCAGTTGCCCGTCAAGCAGCTGGAACAGGCGCTGCTTGGCCTCACCCCAGCCCAGGCCCTGCAGCAGCTCTTCACGGAACTCGGCGCATTGCGCCGGCGTCGAGAAGGCCTGGAACAGGGTGAACAGGTGCGAATTGTCCGGGTCCTTGGCTTCGCCCGGGGCGCGCGAGTCGGTGACGATGCGCGAGATCGCGTCCTTCATGTCCTTGGCGCTGGTGAACAACGGGATGGTGTTGTCGTAGCTCTTGGACATCTTGCGCCCGTCCAGGCCCGGCAAGGTGGCCACGCTTTCCTCGATCACCGCCTCCGGCAAGGCGAAGAAGTCCTTGCCCTGGCCGAACAGGTGGTTGAAACGCTGGCCGATGTCGCGGGCCATCTCCACGTGCTGGATCTGGTCGCGGCCGACCGGCACCTTGTGCGCGTTGAACATCAGGATGTCGGCAGCCATCAGCACCGGGTAGCTGAACAGGCCCATGGTCACGCCGGCGTCCGGGTCTTCACCGTTTTCGACGTTCTTGTCCACCGACGCCTTGTAGGCGTGGGCGCGGTTGAGCAGGCCCTTGGCGGCAACGCAGGTCAGCAGCCAGGTCAGTTCGGGGATCTCGGGGATGTCGGACTGACGGTAGAAGGTCACCTTGTCCGGGTCCAGGCCGCCGGCCAGCCAGGTGGCGGCGATCTCCAGGCGCGAGCGCTGGATGCGCAGCGGGTCGTCGCACTTGATCAGGGCGTGGTAGTCGGCCAGGAAATAGAACGAGTCGGCACCGGGCTGCTGGCTGGCGAGGATCGCCGGGCGGATGGCGCCAGCGTAGTTGCCCAGGTGCGGGGTGCCGGTGGTGGTGATACCGGTGAGGATGCGCGTAGTCATGGGTGTTCGCTTGTTCAGGCTTGCTCAGTTCGAAAGGCGCGGCAGCAGCAGATCCTTCAGATCGGTCAGCTTGCCATGGAAGAAGTGTCCGCATTCTGCCACTTTCAGCAGCTCATGGGGGCGCGACAGGGCGGCGGACCAATCGTAGACCAACTGCGGCTCGACCACTTCGTCGGTGTCCGGCTGCACGACCGTCAATGTGACCCGCTCAGGCATCGGGAACTGCTCGCTCAGGCGCATCACCGCCGGGGCGATCATGAACAGCTGCTGCAACGCGATGCCGTCGGCTTCCAGGCGCCCGGCCAGGCTGGCGGCAACGAAGCCACCGAAGGAGAAGCCCATCAGCACCAACGGCAGTTGCGGGTGCTGCTCGCGCAGCCAGGCCGCGGCAGCCTGGGCGTCGGCCACTTCGCCGGCCCCCATGTCATGGCTGCCGGCGCTCTGGCCGACGCCGCGGTAGTTGAAGCGCAGGGTGACGTAGCCGGCGTCCCGGGCGGTACGCTGCAGGGTCGAGACCACCTTGTTGAGCATGGTGCCGCCCTGGACCGGATTGGGGTGGCAGATCAGCACCGCGCCACGGGCATCGGCCACGTCCAGATACAAGGCTTCCAACTGGCCGCACGGGCCATCGATGAACAAGGGGGTTTCGCGGATAAGCAAGGTACTACTCCGTGACCTCGGGGAGGGTCGACTCGTCTAGCAAAGGAATTCTGTTCTGATTTGCGATAGCTCGCGGTATACAGCGCAGGTCTGAGCCGTTAACGTAAAGCAAAGCCGTTTATAGAGGAAGGACTCGTGGAACACTCGCTCCTTGTTTGGTTGCTGCCGACCCTGGCCCTGGTCATCGGTGTCGTTGCAGGTTTCGCGCTGGCCCGCCTGCTGCCCAATGCGGCGCCCAGCAATACACAACGCCAACTGGATGACATCCAGCAGCGTTTCGACACCTATCAGAACGAAGTGGTCACCCACTTCAACAGCACCGCCTCGCTGGTGCAGAAGCTCACGCAAAGCTACCAGGACGTGCAGGACCACCTGGCCGACGGCGCCAATCGCCTGGCCCTCGACGAGCTGACCCGCCAACGCCTGCTGGCCGCCCTGCATTCGGAAGCGGCGCAAGCACCACGTGACCGCCTCACGCCACCGAAAGACACCGCCGAAGTGCCGCGTGACTATGCGCCCAAGGCACCTAACTCGCCGGGCATGCTGGATGAGAGCTACGGCTTGAAGCGTTGATCGGATGACATGAAAAAGGCCTCGAAAGAGGCCTTTTTTGTGGGAGTCGCAGCCAGATCGCCGGCAAACCTCAGCGGTACCAAGCTGCCTCATCATCTACGATCGCGTACCGCGCCCTGGCCTGGCTCAATACTCCCCGCGGCAACCGCCCCTGGCGCACCAGCCCATACAACGCCGCCATCACCACCGCGAACCGATCCACCTCGAAGAACCGCCGCAGGTGCTGGCGGTTATCGCTGCGGCCAAAGCCATCAGTGCCCAGGGTGATGTAAGGCGCATCGACATACTCGGCGATCAACTGCGGCCAGGCGCGCACATAGTCACTGGCGGCGATCACCGGCGCATCGCCTTCGAGGCAGCGCCGCACATGACTGTCCTCCTCTTCTCCAGCTATCGCAGCCCGACGCTGATCCCTGGCCTCCCGGGCCAGCTCACTGAAGCTGGTGACACTGAACACCTCGCTGTCGACCTGCCATTCGGTCGCCAGCAGTTCACTGGCTTTGATCACCTCACGCAGGATCGCCCCCGAACCCAGCAGCCGCACCTGGGCTCGCGGCTTCACTGATTGCTGCCGTGCGTGCAGGTACATGCCACGCAACACATCACCGTGTACGCCTGGCGGCAGCGATGGCTGTGGATAGTTTTCGTTCATGACCGCCACGTAATGGAACTCGTCGCATTGTTCCACCAGCATGCGCCGTGCGGCATGGTCGAGGATCACCGCCAGCTCCCCGGCAAAGCACGGATCCCAGGCCCGGCAGTTGGGCACCATCGAAGCCATGACCAGGCTCGAGCCATCCTGGTGTTGCAATCCCTCCCCGCCGAGCGTGGTGCGCCCGGCAGTGGCGCCCAGCAACAGGCCACGGGCGCGCTGGTCGGCGGCGGCCCAGATCAGGTCGCCGACACGCTGGAAACCGAACATCGAGTAATAGATGTACACCGGCAGCATCGGCTCGCCGTGCACCGCATACGAAGTGGCGGCCGCGACCCAGGACGAGATCGCCCCGGCCTCGGTGATGCCCTCCTCCAGCAACTGCCCGTCGCGCGCCTCCTTGTACGTCAGCAGCGAACCGGCATCCTCAGGCTCGTAGCACTGCCCCGCCGGTGAGTAGATACCGATCTGGCGGAACAGGCTGGCCATGCCGAAGGTTCGCGCCTCATCGGCGACGATCGGCACCACACGCGGCCCCAGCCCCGGTGCCTTGAGCCAGTGGCCGAGCATGCGCACGGCGGCCATGGTGGTGGACATTTCCTTGCCGTCGGCCTGCAGGGCGAAACCTGCGAAGGCATCGAGCGCCGGCAGTGGCAGCGTGGCGCAGTCGCTGCGGCGCACCGGCAAGGGGCCGCCAAGCGCTTGCCGGCGCTGGCGCAGGTAGACCATCTCCGGGCTGTCCTCGGCCGGGCGATAGAAGCGCAGTTGCTCCACCGCCTCGTCCGACAGCGGCAAGTGGAAACGATCGCGGAATGCCAACAGCGCCTGCACATCCAGCTTCTTGGCCTGGTGTGCGGTCATCCGTGACTCACCGGCGCTGCTCATGCCGTAGCCTTTCTTGGTCTTGGCCAGGATCACCGTCGGCCGGCCCTTGCACGCCTTGGCGGCGGCATAGGCCGCGTGCAGCTTGCGAAAATCATGGCCACCGCGCTTGAGGGCGTTGATCTGCTCGCTGCTCATATGCGCCACCAGGCGCTGCAAGGCCGGGTCCTGGTTGAAAAAATGCTCGAGGTTGTAGCTGCCATCCTTGGCGCCCAGGTTCTGGAACTGGCCATCGGGTGTCGCCGCCAGCTGGCGCAGCAACGCGTGCTCGTGGTCGCGGGCGAACAGCGCGTCCCACTCCGAGCCCCACAACACCTTGATCACATTCCAGCCGGCACCGCTGAATAGCGCTTCCAGCTCCTGGACGATCTGGCCGTTGCCACGCACCGGGCCATCCAGACGCTGCAGGTTGCAGTTGACGATGAAGGTCAGGTTGTCCAGCCCTTCACGGGCGGCCAAGGTCAGGCCGGCGATAGACTCCGGCTCGTCCATCTCGCCGTCGCCGAACACGCCCCACACATGCCGCGCCGAGGTGTCCAGCAGGCTGCGATGCTGCAGGTAGCGCATGAAGCGCGCCTGGTAGATTGCACTGAGCGGGCCGATGCCCATGGAGCCGGTGGGGAATTGCCAGAAGTCGGGCATCAGCCAGGGGTGTGGATAAGAGCACAGGCCATTGCCCGCGATCTCCTGGCGGTAGTTGGCCAGTTGCTGTTCGCTCAAACGCCCTTCGAGAAACGCCCGGGCATAAATGCCCGGCGCGGAGTGCGGCTGGAAGAACACCAGGTCGCCCGTGCGCCCCTCGCCGCCGCTTTCGCCGCGGAAGAAGTGCTGGAAACCGACCTCGAAGATCTCCGCCGCCGAGGCGTAGCTGGCGATATGCCCGCCCAGTTCGCCATAGGCATGGTTAGCCCGCACCACCATGGCCAGGGCGTTCCAACGCAGGATACCGGTGATCCGCTCGTCCAGCTCCAGGTCACCGGGGTAGACACCCTGCTGCTCCACCGGCAAGGTATTGCGGTAGGCGGAAAACGCCTGGGCCTCGCGCTCAAGGCCCAGCTCCAGGGCATGGGCCTGCAGGCGCTGCAGCAGGTAGCGCGCCCGCGCCGGGCCGCAATGGGCCAGGCTGGATTCCAGGGCCTGGCACCATTCGGCGGTTTCCGCCGGGTCGCTGTCCAACGCGGCATCTTGGGCCGTAAACGGCGCGTTCGGGTTCATCATCGCTACCATCGCACAAGCCTCTTCCGTGGCAGTTCAGGCACAGGCCTTCAGGGCCTGGTCGATATCGGCCAGCAAGTCGTCGATGTCTTCGAGCCCCACCGACAACCGCACCAGCCCCTCGGAAATACCATGGTGCGCCCGCTCCTCGGGCGTGTAGCTGGAGTGGGTCATGCTCGCCGGGTGCTGGGCCAGCGACTCGGCATCCCCCAGGCTCACCGCCCGGCTGAACAGCTGCAATGCATTCATGAAGCGGCGCCCGGCCTCGATGCCACCCTTGAGCTCGAAAGCGATCATCCCACCCGGCAGGCGCATCTGCCGTTGCGCCAATGCGTACTGAGGGAACGACGGCAGGCCTGGGTAATGGATCAGCTCGACCTGTGGCTGGCGGGCAAGGTGCTCGGCCAACCGCTGCGCATTGGCGCAATGGCGGTCCAGGCGCAGGGCCAGGGTCTTCATGCCACGCATCAGCAGTGAGGCGTCGTGGGGCGACAGCACCGCGCCGGTCATGTCCTTGAGCCCCTGCAGGCGAATGCGGTCGACCAACGCCTTGCGCCCGACCACCAGGCCAGCGGTGATGTCGCCGTGGCCGGACAGGTATTTGGTCGCCGAGTGCACCACCAGGTCAGCGCCCAGTTCCAGAGGGCGCTGCAGATAAGGGGTGCAGTAAGTATTGTCGACCACGATGCTGATGTCGTGACCACGCACCGCCTCGGCCACGGCGGCGATATCCACCAGCTGCATGTTGGGGTTGGCCGGGGTCTCGAAGTAGATCATCCGGGTTTTCGCGGTGATCGCGGCTTTTAGCGCCTGCGGGTCGTTGAGGTCGACATGCTGGATCTTCACGCCGAACTCGCCGATGCCGTGGTGCAAGTAGGCAAAGGTGCAGCCATACAGGGTGCGGCCGACGATCAGTTCATCCCCCGGGCGTAGCAAGGTCCACAAGGTGGAGGTGATCGCGCCCATGCCCGAAGCCAGCGCCAGCCCGGCCTCGCCGCCTTCGAGCGACGCCATGCGCTGCTCCAGCAAGGCCAGGGTCGGGTTGGAGATTCGGCTGTAGAAGTGCCCACCCTCCTCGCCGGCAAAGCAGGCAGCACCGTATTCGACGGTCGGAAAAGCGAAGGTGGCGGTCTGGTAGACCGGCGGCACCAGGGCGCCGCCATGGGACAGCGGATCGTAGCCGTAGTGGATGGCCCGCGTGGAAAAACCGGTGTTGTTATTGGAGTCGCGCATGGCAACAGCCTCGTGTGGTTTGTTATAAGCTTATGCCACCGAGCTGCTGCAATTTTTCCAAAGTTGCCCACGCAATCGGGCCAGTATTGGAATAAAAACAATAAATGGTTAACCAGGAGGGCAAATCATGCCTTCGACCCTCGACCGCACCGACCGCGCCCTGCTCGCCGCCCTGCAGGACAACGCGCGCCTGACCGTCTCCGAACTTGCCGACCAGGTCGCCCTGACCACTTCGCCATGCTGGCGGCGGGTCAAGTTGCTGGAGGACAACGGCTACATCACCGGCTACCAGGCCATTCTCTCGCCCAAATCGCTGGGTTTTGGGGTCACCGCCTTCGTCAGCATCATGATGGACTCGCACACCAAGGAGATCGCCCTGGCGTTCGAACGGCGGCTGATGGAGATCCCCGAGATCGTCGCCTGCCACAACATTTCCGGGCGCTATGACTTTTTGCTGGAAATCCTGGCGCGTGACCTGGAGTCGTTTGGCGAATTCACCCGCGAGGTGCTGCAGCGGTTGCCGGGGGTGAAGGAGATCTATTCGAGCTTTTCGTACAAGGCGGTGAAGGAGCGCAGAGTCATCCCCGTTACGGAAAAGCATATCTAGAGCGTGGGAGCGGGCTTGCCCCGCGATAAAGCCAGCCCAGGCAACCGCTTCGCATGGCATGGACTTCGTCCATGATCGCGGGGCAAGCCCGCTCCCACAGGACCGCGCCGAAATCAAAACCCGCTCCCACAGGCACACCGTCCACAAAAGAAAAAACCCGCCGAAGCGGGTTTTTCATGCACGACGACGGATCAGATCGCCCCACGCTGACGCAGCACATCCAGCACCAGCTTCACGCCTTCATCGACGCTGACCGACTGGGTGTCGATCACCAGGTCCGCATCCAGCGGCACGTCGTACGGGAAGCTCTCGCCCGGGATGTTGTCGCCACCGGCGGCATACAGGCCCTGCGGGTCACGCTCGCGGCAGGCCAGCGGCGAGGCCTGGACGTAAACGGTCACCAGGCGCTCCTTGCCGATCAGCGCCTTGGCCTGTTCGCGGCCTTCGGCGTCCGGGGCAACGAAGGCGGCCAGGGTCAGCAGGCCGGCTTCGTTGAACTGGCGCGCCACATGGGCGGCGCGGCGCCAGTTCTCGGTGCGGCCGGCGCGGTCCTGCGGCAGGCCCTTGTTCAGGTCGTGACGCAGGTTCTGGCCATCGAGCACGTAGACCGCACGGCCCATGTCGAACAGCTTGCGCTCGACCGCATAGGCCAGGGTGCTCTTGCCGGCGCCGGAGAGGCCGCTGAACAGCACGGTGGCCGGTTGCTGGCCAAAGCGCAGGGCGCGCTCTTCGGTGGCCACGTGGGCCAGCTTGCCATGCTGGCCGGCGCTGCCGTGTGGCAGTACCGGCGGCGCGATGATCATGCCGGCGCCGACGGTGCCGTTGGTCAGGCGGTCGATGACGATGAACGCACCGGTGGTGCGGTTGCTGTCGTAACCATCCAGGGCGATGGCGCTGTCCAGGGCGACCTTGACGCGACCGATCTCGTTCAGCTGCAGTGCGCTGGCGGCGCCCTGCTCGAGGGTGTTCACATCGACCTTGTGGGTGATGCTGGCAATCGAGCCCGGCACGTAGCTGGTGGCGCGTTTGATGTCGTATTTCTTGCCCGGGAGCATCGGCTCCTCGGCCATCCACACCAGCATGGCGTCGAACTGGTCGGTCACCTGCGGCACGTTGTCGGCATGCACCAGCAGGTCGCCACGGGAGATGTCGATCTCGTCTTCCATGGTCAAGGTCACTGCCTGGCCAGGGCCGGCGTTCTCCAGCTCACCTTCGAAGGTGACGATGGACTTGACCCGGCTGCTCTTACCCGACGGCAGCACGACGATCTCGTCGCCCTTGTGCACCACGCCACCGGCGATGGTGCCGGCAAAGCCGCGGAAGTTCAGGTTCGGGCGGTTGACGTACTGCACCGGGAAGCGCAGGTCGGTGACATTGCGGTCGGCGGCGATCTCGACGGACTCGAGGATCTCCATCAGCACCGGGCCGGTGTACCACGGCGACTGCTCGCTGCGGTTGACCACGTTGTCGCCCTTGAGCGCCGACATCGGCACGAAGTGCAGGCTCGATGGCTTGAGGTCGATGCTCTCGGCGAACTTCAGGTAGTCGGCCTTGATCGACTCGAAGACCTGCTCGTCGAAGCCCTTGAGGTCCATCTTGTTGACCGCGACGACGATGTGCTTGATGCCCAGCAACGAGGCGATGTAGCTGTGCCGGCGGGTCTGGGTCTGCACGCCGTAGCGGGCATCGACCAGGATAATCGCCAGGTCGCAGGTCGAGGCGCCGGTGGCCATGTTGCGGGTGTACTGCTCGTGGCCCGGGGTGTCGGCGATGATGAACTTGCGCTTGGCGGTGGAGAAGTAGCGGTAGGCGACATCGATGGTGATGCCCTGCTCGCGCTCGGCCTGCAGGCCGTCCACCAGCAGCGCCAGGTCGACTTCCTCGCCGGTGGTGCCGGATTTCTTCGAGTCGCGGGTGATGGCCTCGAGGTGGTCCTCGTAGATCATCTTGGAGTCGTGCAGCAGGCGCCCGATCAGGGTGCTCTTGCCGTCGTCCACGTTGCCGCAGGTGAGGAAGCGCAGCAGCTCTTTACGCTCATGCTGGGCCAGGTAGGCGAGGATGTCCTCGCTGATCAGATCAGATTGGTGCGACATGACGAAACCCTGAAATTAGAAGTAGCCTTGGCGTTTTTTGTCTTCCATCGAGCCTGCACCATCGTGGTCGATGACGCGGCCCTGGCGCTCGGACGTGCGGGTCAGGAGCATCTCCTGAATGATGTCCGTCAGGGTCTCGGCTTCGGACTCGACCGCACCCGTCAACGGGTAGCAGCCCAGGGTACGGAAACGCACTTTCTTCTTGACGATGCGCGCCTTCTCTTCCTCGGAGAGGTGCTCGAGGATGCGTTCGTCGTCGATCATGATCAGGGTGCCGTTCTTCTCGATCACTTCACGCTCGGCGGCGAAGTACAGCGGCACGATCGGGATGCCTTCGAGGTAGATGTACTGCCAGATGTCCAGCTCGGTCCAGTTGGACAGCGGGAACACACGGATCGACTCGCCCTTGTTGACCTTGCCGTTGTAGATGTTCCACAGCTCCGGGCGCTGGTTCTTCGGGTCCCAGCGGTGCTTGCTGTCGCGGAACGAGTACACGCGCTCTTTCGCGCGGGACTTCTCTTCGTCGCGGCGCGCGCCACCGAAAGCGGCGTCGAAGCCATGCTTGTCCAGCGCCTGTTTCAGGCCCTGGGTCTTCATGATGTCGGTGTGCTTGGAGCTGCCATGGGTGAACGGGTTGATGCCCTGCGCCACACCCTCGGGGTTGACGTGGGTGATCAGCTCCAGGCCCATCTCCTCGACCATCTTGTCGCGGAAGCTGTACATCTCCTGGAACTTCCACTGGGTGTCGACGTGCATCACCGGGAACGGCAGCTTGCCCGGGAAGAAGGCCTTGCGCGCCAGGTGCAGCATGACCGCGGAATCCTTGCCGATCGAGTACAGCATCACCGGGTTGTCGAACTCGGCGGCCACCTCGCGGATGATATGGATGCTCTCCGCCTCCAGCTGTTTCAAGTGCGTCAGATTGTCGACCATGGCTACTCACGAAAAACGATCTTATGGACGGCCTGCGGGCCGTGTTCGAGCGAGCCACTTTATCACAGCACCTGATTCTATTTAGGAGGCCGCCTAGATCGAAACAATCTAACGATATGACTGGGGGTTTGGGCCAAAACGCATCGCGGGGAGAGACCCTCCCCCCCCACCCCGCGGGGGTGAGGTTTACCCTCCGCAAGG